>NZ_CALRZC010000101.1:0-26174 GCF_943372545.1 Variovorax sp. YR752
CCCAAGGAGGAGATCGGGGTTCACCGAACGGGCTCCCTTTAGCGCGGTAGGAGCGGATTAAACAATATCAGGAGGAGGGCGAAGCCCGGGGGACATTCGCGGAGGGAAGTACCCGGTGGCCTGGGCACGTCCCCCGAAAGCACTCAATCAGGGCCGGACCATCTTGCAGTCGGTCCCTTGCGCCAGCTCGTTCCCGGTATAGACCGCATCGGTGCGGAAACCGTAGTTGGTGCCTTCCCAGCCGACCTTCACCGCCTTGCCATCCACCGGCGCGATGGTGTTCACCACCTGCGGCAGCAGCAGCTGGTGGTCTTCGCCACGCATGCGCACCGGCCCCACCACCGAGTCGAAGCTCAGGTCCTCGAGGGCGCGCGCCACCTTCACCGTGTCGGCGCTGCCAGCCTTGGCGATGGCGGAAGCCAGCAGGCGCGGCGTCAGGTCGATGCGCGGCGCGAGGAAGTCCTTGCCGGTCTTCGCCTTGTAGGCCTTGGCCAGTGCGTCGACCTTCGGCGTGTCGGCCTGGCCCGGGTGCCATTCGGCCACCCAGGTGAGCTGCCCGGTCTTGGCCTGCGACACCGACGTGACCGTGCCAGGCACCGAGCCCGCGCTGTGGTTGAAGTAGCGCAGGTTGTAGCCCGCGTCACCCGCCGCCTTCTGCAGCAGCGTCATGTCCTGGCCCCAGTTGCCGGTGATGACCGAGTCGGCGCCGCTTTGCTTGATGTTGGCGATGTAGGGCGCGAAATCTTTCACGCGGCCGATCGGGTGCAGCGTCTCGCCGACGAACTGGATGTCGGGGCGCGCCAGGCCCACCAGCTGGCGGCCGTAGCTGGCCCACTGCTTGCCGTGGGCGTAGTCCTGGTTCAGCAGGTAGACCTTCTTCACGTCCGGCGTCTTCTTGATGTAGTTGGCCAGCGCCTTCATCTTCATCGCCGTGTTGGCCTCGGTCTGAAAGTGCCAGAAGCTGCAGCCCTTGCCGGTCATCTCGGGGTCGATCGACGAGTGGTTCAGCACGAGCAGTTCCTTGCCCGGATTGCGCTGGTTCCAGCGCGCCACGGCGAGCACCAGCGCCGTCACCACCGACGAGCCCGAGCCGCCCGTGACGATCGCCTTTGCGCCCTGGTCGATGGCCGCCTGCAGCGCGCTCTGGCTTTCCTGCGCCGAGAGCTTGCTGTCGAACTGCAGCAGCTGCAGCTTCATGCCGCCGAGAACGCCGCCCTTGGCGTTGATGTCCTCGATGGCGTACTGCGTGTGCATCAGCATCAGCTCGCCCACGTTGGCGAAGGGCCCCGACAGCGGATCGATGTAGGCGATCTTGTAGGTCGGCTGCTGCGCTTGTGCCGCCGTGCCGGCGATGGCAAACAGGGAGGCAAGGGCGATCCGCGCCAGGGGCGCATGCGTGAGCTTCATGAAGTGTCTCCGGAGGGTGTGTGAGGGACAGACGGGATCAGTTCTTCGCGCGCAGCCCGATCACGCGGCTGGCCAGCTTCGTGAGCTGCGCCACCACCTCGTCGGGCGAGAGGCGCCCGCCCGGGCGGTACCAGCTGTAGAGAAAGCCCGGCAGGCTGCAGGCCGCGAGCGCGGTGATCTTTGTCTCGTCGAAGTCGAGGTCGCCGTCGCGCCGGGCTTCTTCGAGCAGCGGGCACAGCAGGTCGTAGAAGTGGTGCGCGAGCTTCTTCTGTGCTTCGAGGTATTCGGGGCGGTACACCTGCGGTTCGCGGTACGCGAAGAAGGCCACCGGATGGTGCGCGATGGTGGCGCGGATCAGCCCTTCGATGCCCTCCATCACCTTCTCGCTCGCGCGGCGCGGGTCGGTGGCGGCGAAGTCGAGCGCGGTGAAGCAGTCGACCGCGGGGCGCCATGACAGCGTCTCGAAGATCTCCTGCTTGTCGCGGAAGTAGTAGTACACGAAGGGCTTGGTCACGCCCAGCTCGCGCACGATCTGCGCCATGGTCGTGTTGGCGTAGCCCTGCGTGGCAAAGAGCTGCGCCGCCGCCTGCAGGATGCGCTCGCGCTGCAGGTCGGTGCCCTGTGTGGCCGCGCGCTGGCGGCCCGTGCCCTGCGGCAGGTGCGGCTGCGCGGCGTGCGTGGCAGAGGGTTTGTTCGGTGTCGCGGAAGTTATACCCATGGGTAGGATTGTTCGTGCACGATGCCGCATTGGCAAGCGCCGGCCCTGCGCAGGCGGCTATCGATAACCCTGAGAAAGTGACGCCATGGAGACAACGCCCGCCACCCCCGCACGCCTCAAAGAGCTGCCGCCGCGCGTGCAGCAGCCGCTGCACGCCTACCTGCGCGATCACGCACGCACGCGCGGCGACGCCACCGCCTGCCTCTGGTACGGCCAGGCCCTGAGCTGGGCCGAGCTCGACCGTGCGAGCGACGCCTTCGCCGCGCGCCTGCAGGCCCTGGGCGTGGCCAAGGGCGAGCCCGTGGTGCTGTTCCTCAACAACTGCCCGCAGTACCTGGTGGCGCATTTCGGCATCCAGAAGATCGGCGCCATCGTCTGCCCGAGCGGGCCGCTCAACAAGGAGCACGAGCTGGCCTACCAGGTCAACGACCTGAAGGCGCGCGTGATCGTCGCGGCGGCGCCGCTCCTGCCGGTGGTGCGCAAGGTGCAGGCCGAGAGCGCGCTCGCGCACGTGTTCGTGGTGCACTACGCCGACCTGCTGCCCGCCGAGCCCACGCTCGACCTGCCGGCCGAACTCGCCGCCGAGCGCACGGCCGAACGCAGCGTGCCCGAAGGCTGCGAAGACTTCCTCGCCGTGATGCGCAGCGGCGCCACGCCGCAGCCCGTCGCCATTGACATGGACGACATCGCGCTCATGACGTACACCTCGGGCACCACCGGCCTGCCAAAAGGCGCGATGCTCAGCTACGGCAACGCGCTCTACAAGACGCGTGCCGCGGCCGACTGCAACGGCGTGGGGCCGGGCGACGTGCTGCTGTCCATCGCGCCGCTGTATCACATCGCCGGCATGCTGATGGGCGTCAACGTGCCCGTGCTCAGCGGCGCCGCCTCGGTGCTGCTGCACCGCTTCGACCCGCGCACCGTGCTGCAGGCCATTGCCACCTACAAGGTCAGCTGGTGGTACAGCATCGCGCCGATGAACGTGGCCTGCATGCAGGTGCCCGACATCGCCCGCTTCGACCTGGCTAGCCTGAAGATGAACCCGGTGACCAGCTTCGGCATCGCCTTCACCGAACCGCTGGCCGCGCAGTGGCGCTCGCACGCGAACCACTGCAGCTCGTTCGAGGCCGCTTACGGCCTGAGCGAAACCCACACCTGCGACACCTACACGCCGCACGAAGCGCCGCGCTGGGGCACGCAGGGCGTGCCGGTGCCGGGCGTGACCATCCGCATCATCGACACCGAGACGCAAGCCGACATGCCCACGGGCGAAGTCGGCGAGATCGTGCTCACCAGCGCCGGCTCGTTCAAGGGCTACTGGAACAAGCCCGAGGCCACGGCCGCCACCTTGCGCAACGGCTGGGTGCACACAGGTGACATGGGCAAGCTCGACGCCGACGGCTACCTCACCTTCATCGGCCGCTTCAAGGAAATGATCAAGGTCTCGGGCTACAGCGTGTTCCCCGAAGAGGTCGAGACCATCCTCATCAAGCACCCGGCAGTGGCACAGGCTGCGGTCATCGCGCAGCCCGATCCCGAGAAGGGCGAGGTCGTGAAAGCCTTCATCGTGCGCCAGCCCGGTGCCGCGCTCGAGGCCGATGCGCTCGTGGCCTGGGCGCGCGAGAACATGGCGAG
Source organism: Variovorax sp. YR752 (assembly GCF_943372545.1). Classification (NCBI taxonomy): domain Bacteria; kingdom Pseudomonadati; phylum Pseudomonadota; class Betaproteobacteria; order Burkholderiales; family Comamonadaceae; genus Variovorax; species Variovorax sp. YR752. The sequence continues at coordinate 3,761 of NZ_CALRZC010000101.1, forward strand.
CTACAAGGCGCCGCGCGCCGTGAGCTTCATCGACGCACTGCCCACCACCGGCGCGGGCAAGGTGCTGCGCCGCCTGCTCAAAGACAAGACCTGAAAGAAAGGCTGACTGCGTGTTTTCCAAAGTTCTGATTGCCAACCGCGGCGAGATCGCCGTGCGCCTGGTGCGCGCGCTGCGCGACCTGGGCATCGCCAGCGTGGCGGTGCATGCGCGCGACGATGCGACCGCGCTTCACGTGCAGCTGGCCGATGTGGCGGTGGCGCTCGATGCGACCGGCCCCTCGGCCTACCTCGACGTGGCCGCGTTGATCGCCGTGGCGAAGGCGCAAGGCTGCGATGCGGTGCATCCCGGCTACGGCTTCCTCAGCGAGCGCGCCGACTTCGCACAGGCCTGCGCCGACGCGGGCCTGGTCTTCATCGGCCCCACGCCCGAGCAGCTGGGCCTGTTCGGCGACAAGGCCCGTGCGCGTGAGCTGGCTGCGCAATGCGATGTGCCCGTGATGCCCGGCAGTGCGGGCGCGGTGACGCTCGCGCAGGCGCAAGCCTTCTTCGCCGAGCAGCATGCGCAAGGCGCGGGCGTGATGGTCAAGGCCATCGGCGGCGGCGGCGGGCGCGGCATGCGCGCCGTGCTCACGGCCGACGAGCTGCCCGAGGCGCACGCGCGCTGCATGTCCGAAGCCAAGGCGGCGTTCGGCATCGAAGGCGTGTACGTCGAGCGCCTGATGCGCAACGCGCGGCACATCGAGGTGCAGGTGCTGGGCGACGGCAGCGCCGTGGCCAGCCTCGGCGAGCGCGAGTGCACGCTGCAGCGCCGCTTCCAGAAGCTGGTGGAAATCGCGCCCAGCCCGTCGCTGCCCGAGCCGCTGCGCGCGCAGGTCACGCAGGCCGCATTGCGCATGGCCAAGGCCGTGGGGTATCGCGGCCTCGGCACCTTTGAATTCCTGGTCGATGCCGCATCGGCCACCTTGCCTCTCGTCTTCATCGAAGCGAACCCGCGCCTGCAGGTCGAGCACACGGTGACCGAAGCGGTGACGGGGCTGGACCTCGTGCAGCTGCAGCTCGCTGTCGCCTCGGGCGACACCTTGGGCGCACTCGGCGTGGAGGCCGACCGCACGGCGCCGCAGCGCGGCTTCGCGGTGCAGTGGCGCATCAACGCCGAGACGCTCGATGCGCAAGGCAATGCGCGCCCTGCGGGCGGCACGCTCGCGCGCTTCGACCTGCCGGCCGGCCCCGGCGTGCGCGTCGACACGCACGGCTATGCGGGCCTGGCGCCCTCGCCGCACTACGACACGCTGCTCGCCAAGCTCATCGTGCATTCGCCGTCGCCGCGTTTCGCGGACGCGCTGCGCCGCTCGCTGCGCGCGCTCGACGAATGCCATATCGACGGCATCGCCACCAACCTGCCGCTGCTGTGCGCCATTGCCGCGCGGCCCGAGTTCGCGACGCAGGCGGTGCACACGCGTTTTGTGGAAGCGCACCTCGGCGATCTGCTCGCCGACGCGAAGGCGTTTGAAAAGCACACGAAGAAGGTGACCGCGCCCGCAGTCATCAGCGCAGCGGTGCAGGAAGAGGAAGACGACGGCCTCACCGTCAAGGCACCGATGCCCGCGAAGCTGGTGCAGTTCGAAGTCGCGGTGGGCGACGTGCTGCCCGCCGGCGCGCAGCTCGGCGTGCTCGAAGCCATGAAGATGGAGCACCTGCTGCACGCGCCCGTGGCCGGCCGCGTGCTCGCGCTGCTGGCCGCGCCCGGCGACTACCTCGTCGAAGGTCAGTCGCTGGTGCGGCTGGAGGCTGTCGATGCGCAGGGCGTCGAGGCGCAGGCGCGCATCGCGCACGACCTAGACACGGTCCGTCCCGATCTGCAGAAGGTCATCGACCGCCATGCGCCCACGCTCGATGCGAACCGCAAGGCGGCGGTCGACAAGCGCCATGCGCAGGGCGGTCGCACCGCGCGCGAGAACATCGCCGACCTGTGCGACACGGCCGAAGACCCCGGCAGCTTCATCGAGTACGGCGCGCTCGCCATCGCCGCGCAGACGCGCCGCCGCTCGCTCGAAGACCTCATCGCCAACACGCCGGCCGACGGCATGGTGACGGGGCTGGGCAGCATCAACGCAAAGCAGTTCGGCCCGGAGAAATCGCGCTGCGCCGTGCTCGCCTACGACTACACCGTGCTGGCCGGCACGCAGGGCATGCGCAACCACCACAAGACCGACCGGCTGCTCGCGGTGGCGCACCAGCTCAGGCTGCCGGTGGTGCTGTTCGCCGAAGGCGGGGGCGGGCGGCCAGGCGACACCGACATGCCGATCGTCGCGGGCCTGAACAACCACACCTTCAGCCAGTTCGCGGCGCTGTCGGGCAAGGTGCCCGTGGTCGGCATCGTGCACGGGCGCTGCTTTGCGGGCAACGCGGCGCTGCTGGGCTGCGCCGACGTGATCATTGCCACCAAGGGCAGCAACATAGGCATGAGCGGCCCCGCCATGATCGAAGGCGGCGGCCTGGGCACCTTCGCGCCCGAGCAGATCGGGCCGAGCAGCGTGCAGTCGCGCAACGGCGTGATCGACATCCTGGTGGAAGACGAAGCGGCCGCCGTCGCTGCGGCCAAGCAGTACCTGTCGTACTTCCAGGGCCCGGTGAGTGACTGGCAGTGCGCCGACCCGCGCACCTTGCGCCACGTGGTGCCCGAGAACCGGCTGCGCGTGTACGACGTGCGCGCCGCGATGCGCGGCGTGGCCGACACCGGCTCGCTGCTCGAACTGCGCGCGGGCTTCGGCGCGGGCATCGTCACGGCGCTGGCGCGCATCGAGGGCAAGCCGGTCGGCCTCATGGCGAACAACCCGCACCACCTGGGCGGCGCGATCGACGTGGAGGCGGCCGACAAATCCGCGCGCTTCATGCAACTGTGCAATGCCCACGGGTTACCGATCGTGTCGTTGTGCGACACGCCCGGCTTCATGGTCGGCCCCGAAGTCGAGGCGCAGGCGCAGGTGCGCCACGTGTGCCGCATGTTCATGGTGGCCTCGCATTTGCGCGTGCCTTTCTTCGCGGTGGTGCTGCGCAAGGGCTACGGCCTGGGCGCGCAGGCCATGACCGCCGGCGGCTTCGACGCGCCCGTGTTCACCGTGGCCTGGCCCACCGGTGAGTTCGGCGCGATGGGCCTCGAAGGCGCGGTGCGACTGGGCTTTCGCAAGGAACTCGCGGCCGTGCCCGAGGGCGTGGAACGCGATGCGCTGTTCAAGCAATTGGTGGCGCAGCAGTACGCGAACGGCGAGGCGATCCACATGGCGCAGACGCTGGAGATCGATGCCGTGATCGATCCGGCCGACACGCGCAGCTGGCTGGTGCGCGGCCTGGCCTCGGCGACGCGGCCCGCCGCAGCGGCCTCGGTGTACGTCGACACTTGGTAACTTTAGGTTAGACCTCGTCACCGGCGAGGGCAAGGCGGCTCCGTACACTGGGCCGCTTTTGCACGCATGAACCTCCTTGCCCGCTGGCGCGCCGGTCTGCGCGACGCCGCTCTCTCCCCTGCACACTGGATGGCCGTTCTCGGCCTTGCGGTGCTGCTCGTGGGCGTGCAGGCGGTGTGGGCGAAGCAGGCCGAGCAGGCGGCGCGTCAGCCGGCCGAGGCGCGCTGGGTGGCGGGCTGGGCCGTGGCGGTGCTCGACTTTCGCGAGATGGCCGCGAACCCGCTCATGGCAGCGATGGGCGGCGCGCCGGACACGCGCGCGTTCCGTGCACAGACGCTGCGCCAGGTGCTGCAGCCCTCGCTCGACGGCGAGCGCGTGCGCATCCGTTTTTCGAATCGTTTCGGCAAGACGCCGCTGCGCATCGCCGCGGCCAGCGTGGCGCTGGGCACGGGAACGGACGCCGTCTCGCCGGCCTCGCTGCGCACGCTGCGCTTCGGCGGGCGCGCCACCACCACCATCGCGCCGGGCGCCGAAGCCTGGAGCGACGGCGTGGCGCTGAAGGTCGAGGCCGGACAGTCGGTGGCGGTCAGCCTCTACCTGGACCGCACCACGCCGTTTGCCACGATGTACCTGATGGGCGCCGGCGGCGGCTGGCTGGCCGAGGGCAACGCAGTGATGGCGCCCAAGCTGCCGAAGGCCGCGCCGCTGCCCATGAACCACATCGTGACCGGGCTCGACGTGCTCACCGCGCAGCCGGTGCGCACGGTGGTCGCGTTCGGCGATTCGATCACCGCGGGCGGTGGCGAATCGGGCACCGGCGCCTACCCCGACATGCTCGCCACGCGGTTGCGCGACAGCCCGCAGGCCGCGCACGAGGTGTCGGTGATCAACGCCGGCATCGGCGGCAACCGCTTGCTGGTGGACAGCATCGGACCCAACGGTCTGTCGCGCTTTGCGCGCGACGTGCTGGGCCAGAGCGGCGTGACGCACGCCATCGTGCTGCTGGGCACCAACGACATCGGCCGCGCCGCGTTCGGGGCGCTGCCCGGCGTGGAGGTGGCGCCGCACGAAGTGCCCACCGCCGAGCGCATCACCGACGGCCTCGGACAGCTGGTGAAGCAGGCGCGCGCCAAGGGCGTGAAGGTGCTGCTGGGCACCGTGCCGCCGTTTGGCAACACGCCCTACGCGACCGAGGCCAACGAGGCCATGCGCGAGGCCGTGAACCGCTGGGTGCGCAGCCGCCAGGACGTGGACGGCGTGATCGACTTCGATGCCGTGCTGCGCGACCCCGCCGCGCCGCGTCAGATGAATCCGACATTCGACAGCGGCGATCACCTGCATCCCAACCGCGCCGGCCACGCGGCCATGGCCGCGGCCATCGACCTGCGCGAACTGCAGGAATAAAGCACTCGCGCGGGCGAGAAACAGCTCTACACAAGATTTCGCGCACCGCTTACAGGCGGTTCACACGGCCCCGGCAGCATGAAAGCTCCTCCAACAACCATGGGGCTTTCTCATGAAAACACTTGCAGTTGCTCTTTCCATCGGTGCCGCCTCGTTGCTGTCCATGGGCGCCCTGACCGTTCCCACGGCCGCGCAGGCACAAGCAGTGATCATCCAGGGGCCGCCGCCCGAGCCGCGCTACGAGCGCATGCCGCCACCGCGTCGCGGCTACGTGTGGTCGCCGGGCCACTACGAGTGGCGCGGCGGTCGCCATGTGTGGGTGCGCGGCATGTACGTGCGTGCGCGCCCAGGCTATGCCTCCCGTCCGCCGGAATGGCGCGAGAACAATGGCCGCTGGGAATACAACCGCGGCCGCTGGGACCGTGACGGCGATGGCGTGCCGAACCGCGATGACCGGCGCCCGGACAACCCGTACCGCAATTGATTGACAGGCAGCGCGCGGCGCGCTGCCCCGGTCAGCGCAGGCTCACCAGCTCGAGCACTTCGCTGACCTGGAACGCGCCGCCGCTCGCGCCGCCGCGTGTCTGCACCTCGAAGCGGACCACGCGGCCCAACTCCGGCGAGAACCACACGCTGGCGCGGTAGGTTCCGTACTGGTTGCCGCCCACGGCGCCCGCGTTGGCGTAGCGCTGGGTGTAGCCCCGGTAGTTGATCTTCACCACCTTGAGTTCGCGGCCGTCGAACGGCAGCGTGGCCGCGTCGTCCACCACGCTGGCGCGCAGGTCCATCTTGATGCGCGTGCCGCCCATGGTGGCGTCGTATTCCGAGGCCCAGGCCGCGTCGGGCTCCAGGCTCGGCCGGGCCCAGCCGCCCGGCGGCATGACGCCGTCGAACTCGCCGGCCACGGCTGTCGTGACGCTGACGACCTCGCCGCCCGGCTTCTCGACATAGCCGCCGTTGTTGAAGCTGAGGCGGTCGTCGGTGGTGGTGGCCGCGTCCGCGCGGTAGATGACCTTGCGATGCGTGTTGGTGAGGCGGTCGTGCAGCTGGTACTCCACGAGGTTCGGGCGTTGCAGCGACGCTGGCGCCGGCTGCGCGGCGAGGCGCTCGATGGCGCGTTGGCCGCGCGTCGGCAGCTCTGCGATCCACGCGGCCGGCAGGGCGAGGGTCGCCGGGGCCGAGCCCGCGACGAGTCCCACCAGGCGACCTTGCGCGTCGAACAGGCCGGCACCGGCGAGGCCCGCCTCGGTCGGCGTGGCCAGTTGCAGCGATTCGAGCGCGCCCGTGGCATTGCGGCGCACGCCACCGAGCATGGAAATGCCGAGCGTCAGTTCGCGTCCGCGTGGCGCGCCGATGACGTACAGCGGCATCCCGACCTGCAGCGCGCCCGCGGGCACGACGCCCAGCGTCGGCGACACGAGGTTCGCGATGCGCAACTGGCACAGGTCGCGTTCGACATCGGGAAGCTCCAGCACCGCGCCGTAGCTCATGTTGTCGCGGCGCAGCACCACGGCACTCGCCTTGGCCAGCAGCTTGCAACTGGTGACGGCCGTGCCCGGGCCGGTGACCACCGCGCTGCCGGTGGCCAGGAGCTTGCCCTGGGCGTCGCTGGCCTGCACGACCCAGACGCTGGGCGCGACGCGCGCGAACAGCACGTCGGGCGCCAGCGGGGCGCCGCTGCCGCGTGCGTCCTGGGCGAAGGTGACGGGCGCTGCCAGAGCGGCAGCGAGGGCAAAAAGCGGAAGCTGCAGGCGCATCTGGGATCGGCGGTTGGGTTGGTTAGCGGAAAACGACCGTGCGGTGGCCGTTCAGCAGCACGCGATGCTCGCTGTGCCACTTCACGGCGCGGGCCAGCACCTGGCTCTCGGTGTCGCGGCCGCGGGCCGTGAGGTCTTCGACGGTGTCGGTGTGGTCGGCGCGGGCCACGTCCTGCTCGATGATCGGGCCTTCGTCGAGGTCGGCCGTCACGTAGTGGGCGGTGGCGCCGATCAGCTTCACGCCGCGGTCGTGCGCCTGGTAGTAGGGCTTGGCGCCCTTGAAGCTGGGCAGGAACGAGTGGTGGATGTTGATCGCGCGGCCGGCTAGGCTCTTGCACAGGTCATTGCTCAAAATCTGCATGTAGCGCGCGAGCACCACGAGTTCGGCGCCTTCGGCCTCGATGATTTCCAGCTGCTTCGCCTCGGCCTGCGCCTTGGTCGCGCCGGTCACCGGAATGTGGTGGAAGGGCACGTTGTAGCTGGCGGCCAGCTGGTAGAAGTCGCGGTGGTTCGAGATGATGGCGCGCACGTCGATCGACAGCAGGCCGCTCTTCCAGCGGAACAGCAGGTCGTTCAGGCAGTGGCCTTCCTTGCTGACCAGGATCACGGTCTTCATCGGCTGGGCGGCGGCGTGCAGTTGCAGGCTCATGCCGAAGCCGGTGGCGAAGGTCTTCAACTCTTCGCGCAGCACGGCTTCGCTGTGCTCACCGCAGGCGAAGCGCACGCGCATGAAGAACAGGCCGGTGCCGTGGTCGTTGTATTGGGCGGCCTCTTCGATGTTGGCGCCGCGCTCGAGCAGGAAGCCCGAAACGGCGTGCACGATGCCCGTCCGGTCGGGACAGGAGAGGTTCAGGATGTAGGCGGGCGTTGGGGTCGTCATCAGGGGCGTAATTGTGGCAGGGGTGCCAGAATCGCGATTTTGCTCGACCACATCACCGCAGGAGCGAGACATGGCCTTCCAGGACTTCAACATGGACAACCAGTGGTTGCCCTTCACGCCCAACCGCCATTTCAAGAAAGACCCGCGGGTTTTCGTGGCGGCCGACGGCATGACGTTCACCACGCACGACGGCAAGAAGGTCGTCGACGGCATCTCGTCGCTGTGGTGCGTGGGCGCGGGCCACAACCGCAAGCCGATCAACGAGGCGATCAAGAAGCAGCTGGACACGCTGGACTACGCCACCGCCTTCCAGGTCAGCAACGACAAGGCCTTCAAGGCGGCCGAGATGATCGCCGCGCTGGCCCCGGGCGACCTGAACAAGGTGCTGTTCTGCAACTCGGGCTCCGAGGCCGCCGACACCTCGATGAAGGTGGCGCTGGCCTACCACCGTGCGCGCGGCGAAGGCCACCGCAACGTGTTCATCGGCCGCGAGAAGGGCTACCACGGCGTGGGCTTCGGCGGCATGTCGGTGGGCGGCATTCCGGGCAACCGCAAGGTGTTCGGTTCGGCCTTCTTGCCGCGCGTGGACCACATGCGCTTCATTCACGACCCGGTGAACCATGCCTACATCCACAACCAGGAGCCGGTGTGGGCCGAAGACCCGCTGGTCGAACTCGAAAACCGCATCCTGCCGCTGCACGATGCGAGCAACATCGCCGCGATCATCGTGGAGCCGGTGGCCGGTTCGGCCGGCTGGTACCTGGGGCCGCAGGGCTACCTGAAGCGCCTGCGCGAGATCTGCGACAAGCACGGCATCCTGCTGATCTTCGACGAGGTCATCACCGGCTTCGGGCGCATGGGCACCAACTTCGCGTCCGACTTCTTCGGCGTGGTGCCCGACATGCTGAACTTCGCCAAGTGCGTGACCAACGGCGTGATTCCGCTGGGCGGCGTGATCTGCCGCGACAAGCTCTACGACGCGATGATGAAGACCGACGCGCCCGAGCACGTGGTCGAGTTCTTCCACGGCTACACCTACTCGGGCCACCCCGTGGCCTGCGCGGCGGCGGTGGCCACGCTCGATCTCTACAAGCAAGAAAACCTGTTCGCGCGCGCCGGCGAAATGGGCAAGGTGCTGGGCGATGCTTTCCACAGCACCTTCAAGGGCCTGCCGAACGTGATCGGCATCCGCAGCCTCGGTTTGGCGGCGGCGGTGGAGCTGGCGCCCATTGCGGGCTCACCGGGCAAGCGGGCCTACGACGTGTTCCTCGACTGCTTCCACAAGGGCGCGCTGGTGCGGGCCGCCGGCGACGTGCTGGTGATTGCGCCGCCCTACATCGTCGAGAAGCAGCACATCGACACGCTGGTCAACACGCTGGCGGACTCGATCAAGAAGTTCGCTTGAGCACGCCCGCGCAATAGTCCACCGGCGGCAGCGCCGGTGTGCGCCAGGTGGCGTCGTAGGCAGCGGTGTCGTCTTCGGTCGAACCGCCGGCCTGCAGGTGGACGGTCTTCACCGACACATCCGTCGGCAGGTGCTGCGGCACGCCCAGCACCTTGGTGACGTGGCCCGCGCCGGCGATCAGCAGCACCGTCTTGCCCGGTTGGCGGGCCTTCACCACCGCCTGCGCCATGGCGCGATCGCGCCCGACCTGGATGCGCGTCATGGGGCCGATCTGCGATTCGGGCAGCAGCTTGCAGTGGCCTTCGCGCACGGCCTCCTGCTGCATGGCGTAGGCCTCGCCGTTGAGCTGCACGTCGAGCGACACGTCGGCCATCGCGTCCTTCATGCGCGCACGTGGCAGGTTGGCGCCGACCACGGGCACGCCGGCGCGCACAGCGGTCATTACGGACGGGCCGTAGCGCGTCCAGGGCCAGGCCTTGTCGTTCCAGCCGAGGGCGGTCTGCACCTGCGCGTCGGTCGCGGTGACGGGCAGGCGGGCGCTGCTGCGGCCTTCCTCGGCCATCTCGAGCGCCAGCGCGGCAAGCTGGCCGCGCTCGACCAGGGCCTGCACGGTTTCGCGCTCGAGGGTGTGGTGTTCGGGGGCGTCGTGCTGTTCGCCGAGCAGCAGGGCATCGGCCGGCAGCAGCGCGGCCACGCGGCGCGCGACGGGCGCCTCGGCGGACAGCGCGGCGCAGCCGGCGAGCAGGGCGGCGGCCATCAGCGGCGCAAGGAGTCGGGAAGCGCGGGAAGGGCGAGGAAGCATCCCGCCATACTATGCCCGGCGCCCTGCACCGGGCTGTCGTCCTTTTCCGCCGTTTGACGTCGTTTGTTCCTGCCCGTGTCGTTCCGTTTTTTCTTCCGCGTGCTGGCCACGCTGCTGCTGGCGCTGGCCGCCGCCCTCGTGTGTGTCGCGCTGCACACCCCGCTGCCCTGGATGATCGGCCCGCTGTTCGCGGTGTCGCTGGCCTCGATCGCGGGCCTGCCGACCGCCAGCCACACGCCGCTGCGCAACATGGGGCAATGGGCCATCGGCATGGCGCTGGGCCTGTATTTCACGCCGCAGGTGGTGACGCTGGTGGCCGGCGTGTGGTGGGCGATCTTGCTGGCCATTGGCTGGGCGCTGCTGCTGGGCTGGGCCTTCGGGCGCTGGCTGCACCGCGTGCATGCGGCGCGCATGCCGCATGTGCCGGCGAAATCCATGAGAGCCACGACTTACTTCGCAGGCGCCATCGGCGGGGCCTCGGAGATGACGCTGCTGGCCGAATCGGCCGGCGCGCGCACCGACCTCGTGGCCGCTGCGCACAGCCTGCGGCTGATGGTGGTGACGGTGACGATCCCGTTCGCGATGCAGTGGAGCGGGCTGCACGGCCTGGAGATCAACCCGCCCGGCGTGCGCGAGGTGAACCCGGCCGGGCTGGCCCTGCTGGTGCTGGCCACCGGCGTGGGCGGGCTGGTGATGCGGGCGCTGGGCCGCACGAATCCGTGGTTCATGGGGCCGCTGCTGGTGGCGATGGGGCTCACGGTCGCGGGGCAGTCGCTGTCGGCGGTGCCGACCTGGCTGTCGAATACCGCGCAGCTGGTGATCGCCGTGAGCCTGGGTGTGCGTTTCAGCCGCGAGTTTCTGCACACGGCGCCGCGCTGGCTCGGTTCGGTGGCGCTGGGCACGGTCGGCATGCTGGTGCTGTGCGCCGGCGCGGCCTGGCTGCTGGCGTGGGCGACCGGGCTGCATCCGGCCACGATGATCCTGGGCACCTCGCCCGGCGGCATCGCCGAGATGTCGATCACGGCCAAGGTGCTGCAACTGGGCGTGCCGGTGGTCACGGCGTTTCAGGTGTGCCGGCTGGTGGCGGTGCTGCTGATCGTGGGGCCGATGTACCGGTGGACCGAGCGTTGACGGCTTGGGAGACAGGCAAAGAAAAAGCGCCCCGCGGGGCGCTCGTTTCATTCGGGGAGGGGCAGGCCGCTCAGTGCACCAGCACCGGCGTGTGCGCCAGCTCGGCGTAGCCCTCGAGCGTGTCCTCGACCTCTTCCTGGGTGGGCGTGTTGAGCTGCCAGGCGGCGATCTGCTGCTGGAACAGTTCGGCCCAGGAGCCGTCGAGGTAGACCTCTTTGCCGGAGCGCTTGTCCACGATCTCGAAGCCGTGACGCTCCAGCACGGGGCCGTTGGGCTTCGTGCTCGGCTCGTCGCCGTCGTTCGGCTGGACGTGCACGACGACGAAGGACTCGGAGTCGTAAAGCATGTTCATGGCGGGCCCTGTGAGGATGTCGATGGCGTTCATGGGGTTTAGATAGCAATCAACGCGCCAGTTTCAAGAACAGTTGTCGTCGCGCCGTTGATATGTGAGCCTTTTTGCCTCAATTGGCGGGCGCTTCGGGTAGGGGTTTGCGCAATTGGGCGTCAGCAAAATCGCCGTTTGCCTCGGTTTGCCGGATGCGAACGGGCAGGTAACCGTACTTCGGCGCCAGCCAGAGTTCCAGTTTCCGGTCGAATTCCTTGCGCGGCGTCCGGGTGAGCTTGCGCGCGGTGAATTCGCCGGCCGGAAGGCTCAGCTGCTCCTCGTCGCCGACTTCGAAGACCCACACATCGCCGTCGCGCACGCCCACGGTCTGCACCGAGATCCGCGTGCCGGCGGGGTACCGCGTCGGGCTGGCCGCCAGCAGGCCGCCCAGCTGCATCATGACGCTCATGCGGTCCTGCGCGCCGGGCTGCAGGGGCACGGGCGGTGCGTTGTTGCTGAAGACGATCTGCCCCTGGTCGCGCACGAAATGCGAGGCCACCTCGGCCTTGCGGCTTTCCGAATAGCGCTCGGGTTCCAGGCCCGAGGGGCCGATCTTGCCGGTGCTGTGCCAGTTCAGCAGGGTGAAGAACACCGCCTTGAGCGAGAGGCGCCCGTCGTAGCGGCTGCCGTCCTGCAGCCAGACCAGCTCGCCGAACACGCCGCGCTGCGGCGAGGCGCCCTTCTGGCCCGTGGCCTCGAAATCGAGCGTGACCGAGCCCGGAATCCGCAGCGCCTGGGTGCCGGCGATGGTGCCCGAGGCGCCGCTGCCGGCCGTGGTCGTACCGCCCGGCGTGCCACCGGGCGTGTTGCCCGTGGCGGCGGCCGGGGCGCTGGCGGGCGTTTCGGGTGCTGTTGCTCCTGAATCTGTAGCGGCTTGCGCTGTCTGTTCGGGCGTTTCGGGGGGAGGCGTCTGTGTCGATGCTTCGGGCACGGGGGCTGGGGCCGGCTTGGGCCGGGGCACCGACGCCTCGCGCGGGCGCTTGGGCTTGGCCGGTGGCGGCGGCTTGGCCGCGACCGGCGCGGCGGCCGGTGCCGCGGGCGCTTCCGCCGCGGGCGGCGCGATCACGATCGTGCGCGTGATGAACTTGCTGGCCAGCGGCGAAGGCTCCGGTCCGATCGCCATCGGCGCCAGCCCGAGCAGCAGCAGGTGCGCCAGCGCCACCGCCAGCGTCAGCCCCGCGAGCGCGCGCCAGGACGGGCGTCCGGGCAGGCCGAGGGACAGCGGTGAGGGCGCGACGTGCGTCGACATGGGTAGGTGGAGTGGGCCGCGGCGCCGAGGTTCACGAAGACCACTCGGTACACTGCCGCCCGTTCAACCAGTTTAGTGGGCGCCGCGCTGCGCCCCTGCTCCCTTAGCTCACGCCCGCATCATGAAACTCGCCACCCTGAAGGACGGCTCGCGCGACGGCCAGTTGGTCGTCGTCTCGCGCGACCTCACGCTCGCCCACTACGCCACCGGCATCGCCCACCGGCTGCAGCAGGTGCTGGACGACTGGGGCTTCATGAGCCCGCAGCTGCAGGACCTGTACGACGCGCTCAACCAGGGCCGCGCACGCCACGCCTTTCCCTTCGACCCCGCCCAGTGCATGGCGCCGCTGCCGCGCGCCTACCAGTGGGCCGACGGCTCGGCCTACCTGAACCACGTCGAGCTGGTGCGCCAGGCGCGCAACGCCGAAGTGCCCGAGAGCTTCTACACCGACCCACTCATGTACCAGGGCGGCAGCGACGACTTCCTGGGCCCGGTCGACGACGTGATCGTGCCCAGCGAGGCCATGGGCATCGACTTCGAGGCCGAGATCGCCGTTGTCACCGGCGACATCAAGATGGGTTCCACGCCCGACCAGGCCCTCGACGGCATCCGCCTCGTGATGCTGGCCAACGACGTGAGCCTGCGCAACCTCATCCCGGCCGAACTGGCCAAGGGCTTCGGCTTCTTCCAGAGCAAGCCCGCCACCGCCTTCAGCCCCGTGGCCGTCACGCTCGACGAGATCGGCGCCGCCTGGCAGGACGGGCGCGTGCACCTGGCGCTGCAAAGCAGCTGGAACGGCCGCAAGGTCGGCCTGTGCGACGCCGGCCCCGAGATGACCTTCCACTTCGGCCAGCTCATCGCCCACATCGCCAAGACCCGCAACGTGCGCGCCGGCAGCATCGTCGGCAGCGGCACCGTGAGCAACAAGGGTGTCGAGAAAAACGGCCGCATGGAATGGCCCAAGGGCTACTCGTGCATCGCCGAGAAACGCTGCATCGAAACCATCCAGGACGGCGCACCCGCCACCGACTTCATGAAGTTCGGCGACACGATTCGCATCGAGATGAAGGGGCTGGACGGGCGCTCGCTGTTCGGTGCGATCGATCAGGAGATCGTGTCGACGGCGGGGCGGGCGGTGGAGGCGCCGGTGTCGGTGGTGAAGGCGGGTGAGGAATCCGCTGGGGATTGAAGTTTTGATCCCATGAGGTCAAAACTCATTGGATTGCTGACTGGTTGATCGATATTGCTCCCATGGGGGCAAAAATAGATTGCGTCACTAGCTTGACGTGCGGGGCGCCCGACCTGCTGCAGCTCCGGCGGTGGGCCACTTTCAATTGCCTGATCGGCGGCTGAGCGTCATCGACGACGCCGGTCAGGCGGCAGCCACCACGCCGCCCCGCAGCAACTCCTTCTGCGTCCGAATCCCCAACCGCCGGAACGCCCGGTACTGATGCGTGCGCACCGTGCTCAGCTCCACCCCCAGCGCGCGCGCCGTGTCCTTCGCGGTGCGGCCGGCCATCAGGTGGCCGATCACCTCGCGTTCGCGCAGGCTCAGCGTCAGCAGTCGCGAGGCGAGGGTGGGCGCGGCCGCTTCGTGCACGGCCGCCGCGCTGCGGCTGTGGGCGCTGGCGGCGTCGGCCAGCAGCGTGGCGTGGGCGGCGATGACGGCGAAGTCGGTCTCGCCGAACTCGGGCTGCGCCAGGCTGCGGTAGAAGCTCACGGCCACGCGCTGGCCGCTCGGGCGCAGCAGCAGCACCGAACTGCGTTCGCGGATGCCCACGTCGCCGTAGCAGGCGGCGCGGTAGGCGGGGTCGGCCACCTCGTCGCCGTGCTGGTGGCCCATCCACAGCTGCGCGCGTTTCGGCAACTTGCGCGCGGCGAGCCACGCCATGTTGGGGTCGAGCAGGTCGAAGCGCTGCGCCACGTAGCGCTCGGCGGTGCGCTCGGCCGTGTGGCCGTAGCTGCTGGCGGCCGAGACGGTCTCGATGCGGCCGGTGGCATCGACGCCGAACACGGTGCAGAAGGTGACGGGCATCACGCGGTGCATGGCCGCGAGGCAGCTGGCCGCCAGGTGCGGCGTGCCGATGCCCGCAAGCACGTCGCCGACGACGGCGGCCGACAACTGCGCGTCGGCGGCGGGATGGAGGCGCCAGCGTTTCATGGGGTTTTTAAGGGGGACTAGGGTAAATACCTCCTACGAAGTTATGACATTGGCGCGGGCGCTGCATCGGGACAATCCCGTTCCATGACCACCACCCGTACCGCCGACGCCGCCACCGGCCCAGTGCCGCCGCCGTCCTCCGCGACCGCGCTGCCGCCTTCGGTCGGCGCCTTCCACTACACCCGCTTCGCGCCGCGCCTCCCGTCGCTCGACGCCGACGGCATGGAGCCCGGCGGCCACCCCGTCGTGATCGCGGGCGGCGGCCCGGTGGGCATGGCGCTGGCGCTGGGGCTCGCCAACCACGGCGTGCGCAGCGTGGTGCTCGAGGCCGACGACACGGTCTGCGTGGGCAGCCGCGCGGCCTGCATCTCGCGCCGCAGCCTGGAGATCGTCGAGCGCCTGGGCGCGCTGCCGGCCTTCCTGGGCAAAGGCCTGCCGTGGAGCGTCGGGCGCAGCTTCTACAAGACGGCCGAGGTGTTCCGCTTCGAGATGCCGCAGGACGCGCAGCAGAAGCTGCCGCCGATGATCAACCTGGAGCAGTACTACATCGAGCAGTACCTGCTGGACGAGATCGAACGCCGCAACGCCGCGACGCCGGGGCTCGTGGACATCCGCTGGGGCACCGAGCTCACCGCGCTCGCGCAGGACGAGGATGGCGGTGGCGTGACGCTCGACGTGCGCAACGCCGAAGGCGCCTACCGCCTGCGCGGCCAGTGGCTCGCGGCCTGCGACGGCGGCCAGAGCTTCGTGCGCAAGTCGCTCGGGCTGGCGCTCGAGGGCACGGGCTACGAAGGCCGCTACGTGATCATCGACATCGAACTGCACAGCGGCCACCCGACCGAGCGCCGCGCCTGGTTCGACCCGCCGTGGAACCCCGGCTCGACCGTGCTGATGCACCGCCAGCCCGACGACATCTGGCGCATCGACTACCAGTTGCGCGCTGGGCAAAGCACCGAAGACGCGCTGCAGCCCGCGGCCGTGGCCGAGTTCGTGCAGCGCCACCTTGACGCCATTGGCGAAGGCCACCTGCCGTGGAAGACGGTGTGGACCTCGGTCTACCGCGCCGGCGCGATGACGCTCGACAGCTACCGCCACGGCCGCGTCGTGTTCGCGGGCAACGCGGCGCATGCGATGCCGATCTTCGGCGTGCGCGGGCTCAACTCGGGCTTCGACGACGCCGACAACCTGGCCTGGAAGCTGGCCTGTGTGGCGAAGGGCCTGTCGGGCGCGGCGCTGCTCGATGCGTACTCGCAGGAGCGCATCGCGGCCTTCCACATCAACGCCGAGGCCGCGATGCGCAGCACCGAGTTCATGTCGCCGCCCTCGCGCGGCTTCGACCTGCTGCGCGAGGCGGCGCTGTCGCTTTCGGAGGCGCACCGCGGCATCGCGCAGCTCATCAACCCGCGCCAGACGCAGGCCGTGCGCTACGACGATTCGGCGCTGTCGAGCGCGGGCGACACGTTGCCCGCCGGGCCGCGGCCGGGCGAGGCGATGCCCGAGCAGCCGCTCGCGCAAGGTCACCTGACCGACTGGATCGGCCCCCTGTTCACGCTGCTGGTGCTGCGGCCGGACGTGGTGCCGCTGCCCGCCGCCGACATCGCGCAGGCGCAGCAAGGCGCCTTGCCTTTCGCGGTGCGCACCATCGGCAGCCTTGGCCGCAGCAGCAGCGCCGATGCGCAGGCATCTCCAGCCGTCTTCGCAGCGCTCGGCGCGCAAGACGGCGCCGTGTATTTGCTGCGCCCCGACGGGCACGTGGCCGCGCGCTGGCACCGCCTGCCAGCCGGTGCACTGCCCGCCGCGCTGGCCCGCGCCGCTGCCGCCATTTCACAGGACATTCCCGCATGACCACCACCGCCCCCGCGCTCCACCCCGACGCCCGCGACCGCTTGTACGCCGAGTGCGCGCGCGCCATCACCGAAGCCGGCGCCGAACGCGAATCGCTGTTCCTCGCGCGGCTCGCGTTGCTGCTGTTCGAGCAGGTCGGCGACGAGGCGCGCTGCCGCGCCGCGCTGGCCGACGCATTGCGCGCGCTGCCCGTACCATCGCTGTCCGCTTCCGAACAACAACATGGAGATTGATCTCATGGATCGCCGCACCCTTCTCGCCACGCTCGCTTCCGGCGCCGCCGTGGCCGCCACCCCCTTCGCCCACGCACAGGACTATCCCGCGCAGCTCATCAAGTGGGTCGTGCCGTACCCCGCGGGCGGCGGCACCGACGTGATCGCACGCGTGCTGGCCGAGGCCATGCGCCAGACGCTGGGCCAGCAGATCGTGGTCGACAACCGCCCCGGCGCGTCGACCAACATCGGCGCCGACCTGGTCGCCAAGAGCAAGCCCGACGGCTACACGGTGCTCTCGGCCGACAACGCCGTGCTGGCCTTCAACGAGCACCTGTTCAGCAAGCTGCCGTTCAACCCCGAGAAAGACTTCACCTACATCGGCGCCATCGGCAAGTTCCCGCTCGCGCTGGTCGTGCATCCGGACTTCCCGGCCAAGACCTTCAAGGAGTTCCTGGCCTACGTGAAGGCCAACCCCGGCAAGGTCAACTACGCGTCGCCCGGCAACGGCTCGCCGCACCACCTGGCGATGGAAATGTTCAAGGCGCGCACCGGCACCTTCATCACCCACATCCCGTACCGCGGCGCGGCACCGGCCATGGCCGACGTGATGGGCGGCCAGGTGCCGTGCATGTTCCTGGACCTGGCCTCGGGCCTGCCGATCATGCAGGGCAACAAGGTGCGCGTGCTGGCCATCGGCTCGGGCGCGCGCAGCAAGCGCCTGCCCGACGTGCCGACGCTGGCCGAAGTGGGCGTGCCCAACACCGAGGTGTTCGCGTTCCAGGGCATCCTCGGCCCGGCCGGCCTGCCCGCCGCCGTGGTGAACAAGCTCAACAGCGACCTGAACAAGGCCTTCAGCACGCCGGCCGTGCAAAAGCGCTTCGACGACTTCGGCATGGAAGCGATGCCCGGCACGCCGGCGCAGTTCGCGGCGTTGTCGCGCGCGGAATCGAAGCGTTGGGGTCCGATCATCAAGCAGGCCGGCATCAAGCTGGACTGATGCTGCTGAAGGGCGTTCGCCTCAACGGGTGAACGCTTTTCTGGAGCCGTCTTCGAAGACTTCGTCGTCGCGCTGCAGCTCGCCGTTTTCGTCCCAGCTGCGTTCGCGCGTCACGCGGCCCTTGTCGTCGAAGCTCGACTCGGCCAGCAGTTCGCCTTTTTCATTGAAGCGCTGGTGCGTGCCCACGGGCACCTGCCGGCCGCGCCCCGGCGCGAGGTAGCGGCCCTGTGCGGCGCGCTGGCCGCTGTCGTAGAACTCGGTCACGTCGACCGTGCGCTCGCTGCCGGCGCCGCTGTAGACGGCCTTGCTGCGCGGCTGGCCGTTGAGGTGGTAGCTGTCGTCGCTCACAGGCTCACCCGAGGCGTTCCAGCGCTGGTCGCGCACCAGCGACCCGCGGTCGGAAAACTCCTGCTCGCGTTGGCGGATCGACGAGCGACCGACCAGCAGCCACACGGTTTCGCGCCGCTTCACGCCTTCTGACGAAAAACTGCGCTCCACGCGCCGGTTGCCGCTGGTCTCGTCGACCACCGACGGCTTGCCGTTGTCGTAGAACTCCTGCGTGCGCACGCGTTTGCCCGCCTGGTACGAGAGCTTCGAGCGCAGGGTACCGCGCGCATCGAACAGGTCGACGTTCGACGGTCCGCCCGTGAAGCCGCACAGCTTGGCATCGTCGGCCACCGGCGCCAGCACGGGCGCCTCGGCGCAGCGCAGCATCGACATCTGGCCGCGCTCGGTGAACTCGACCATGGCGCGCTCGGTGCCGCGGTCGGGATGGAAGGTGGCGCGCCGCAGCTGGCCGCCGGGGTAGAAGCTGCGCACGAGGCCGCGTTCCTGGCCGTCGTCGTACGTGGCGTCGCGCAGCACCTGGCCGCCGGGTGCGAACTCGCGCGCGCGGCCCTGCATGTTGCCCTTGGCGTTGACGGTGTGTTCGCGCGCGAGCTTGCCCTTTTCGTAGAAGCGCACCAGGCCCATGAAGACGCCGTTCTGCACCTGCTGCTCGCGCTGGAGTTCGCCGGTGCCGCGGTCCTTGCAGCGCATGAGGCCGGTCTTGCCGGCGGTGCTGTTGCCATCGGCCGGGCTCACGCGCTGGCCGTTGAGCTCGCACTCCTGCTGCGCGTGGACTACCGGGGTACCCAGCAGCGCGGCCAGCACGATCACCGCCGGGCCGAAGAGGGACGCGGCCGCCCGGGGCGCCCGAAGAGCGGGAGCGGGCGGGCGCGGGGTCACTTGTCGTAAAGCGTGTCGAGCGAACGGAAGCCCTTGACCTCGATCGGGTTGCCGAAGGGGTCGCAGAAGAACATCGTCCACTGCTCGCCCGGCTGGCCTTCGAAGCGCACCTGCGGCTTCAGCACGAAGTCGGTGCCGGCGGCCTCGAGGCGCCCGGCCAGTGCCTGCCAGTCGGGCAGCGCGAGCACGATGCCGAAGTGCGGCATGGGCACCATCGCATCGCCGACGCGGCCGGTGCGGGTGGTGGCAAAGGGTTCACCGAGGTGCAGCGAGAGCTGGTGGCCGAAGAAGTCGAAATCGACCCAGGTGTCGGTGCTGCGGCCTTCGGCGCAGCCGAGCACGTCGCCGTAGAAGCGGCGGGCGCCGTCGAGGTCGCGCACGTGAATGGCAAGGTGAAAGATGCTTTGCATGGTTTTGGATTATGGGCAGCGGTGCTGTGAGAATGCCGGACTTTCTTTCAATCATGGAGCTCGCCTTGCGGATACTCCGAGCCCTCGTCGCACCGCTGCGCCTGCTGTCGCGCGGCACTGACCGGCCGGCGCCCCAGCGCCTTCTTGCACGTCTGACCCGCCAGGCCTTCGCGGCTGTCGGCGGTTGTTTTCTTGCGGTCGCGGCGCACGCCGCCGCCTGCCCGCCCTCGGCCATCGCGAGCCTCGAGAAGCCCGGCATCGGCCTGCGCAACGGCGTCGACCGCGGCCTGCTGTGGCGCATCGAACGCGACGGCCGCACCTCGTGGCTCTACGGCACCCTGCACCTGGGGCGCGGCGAATGGGTGCGCCCCGGCCCGACCGTGCAGAAGGCGATGGCGCAGAGCGACACGCTCGCGCTCGAGCTCGACTCGCGCGACGAGGCCACGGTGCGCGCCCTGAGCCAACCCGCCGACCCGGCCGCGGTGGCGCGCGTGCTCAGCGGCGAACGCGCCCGCCGGCTCGAGCGCCAGAACGCCGAGGCCTGCGTGTCGCCGGGGTCGACCGCCAGGCTGCCGCCCATCCTGCAGGTCACGACGCTGACCACGCTGGCGGCACGCGCCGACGGCCTGTATGCGGAGTTCGGTGTCGACGAGACGCTGGCCGTCTCGGCCCGCAACAGCAACAAGCCGATCGTCGCGCTCGAGAGCGCGGCCGACCAGCTGCGCTGGCTCACCGGCGGCTCCGAAGCCGAAGAGGCCGAGCAGATCGACGCCATGCTCGACGAGTTGGAGTCGGGCCGGCTGCGCGGCCAGCTCAAGACGCTGGCCGACATCTGGGCGCGCAGCGACGCGGCCCGGCTGGCGCGGTACCCCGAGTGGTGCGAGTGCCTGAACACGCCGGCCGAGCAGCGCCTCATGAAGCGCCTGCTCGACGACCGCAACCCCGGCCTGGCCGACGGCATCGAGCGCCTGCATGCGGGCGGGCGCAGCGCGTTCGCCGCGGTCGGTGCGCTGCACATGGTCGGCGCGCAGGGGCTGCCCACGCTGATGGCGGCGCGCGGCTTCACCGTGACCCCGGTGCTCACCGAGGCGCAGGCGCAGATGGCGTTGCCGATGCCGCCGCTCGCAGCGCCCGAACCGCCGGCCCGCAAGGCCGTGCGCGGTGGCAAGAACGTCAAGGGGCAGAAGGCGGTCAAGGGCGCAGGCCAGAAGGCCGCCGCGAAGGGCGGGGCCAAGCCGGCTGCCAAAGCCGCTGCTGCGACCAAGGGCAAGGCCGCACCCCGTGCCGCCCCCAAGGCCACCAACAGCAAAGTGCGCCGATAATCGCGACCGCCATGCACACGCTGCGCTCCCACCCCCGCCTGATCGGCCGTCTCGGCCGGTGGGTGCTGTTGTGGTTCGTGCTGTCGCTGGGCGTGGCGGTGGCGTCGCCGGTGGTGCATCCGCAGGCGATGGAACTGGTGTGTTCCGGCGCCGGCACCATCAAGGTGGTGGTCCACACCGAAGACGGCGTGCAGGACATGGGCGCCACGCACATGGACTGTCCGCTGTGCGTGCTGACCGGCGCACCGCCCCCGCCGCCGCTGGCAACCGCTTTCGATGCGCCCCTGCCGCTGGGACGCATGCTTCAACCGATTCCCGCCGCGCGCCATGCCGCGGCCACGGCCGCACCGCTGCCGGCCCGTGGGCCCCCGCGTTCCGCCTGAGCGATCAGCAACAGCGCTGCCTGCCGGTGCACCCCGGGTGCGCGCAGGCAGTCCCTTTAGCTTGAAGTTCGTGGAGCCGGTTCCCCATGAAGCAGCACTCCCGCGCCCTGGCGATCGCCATGGCATTTCCTCTCAGCGCGCCGGTGTGGGCGCAGCAGCAAACGCCGCCGGACGTTGATCCGCCCGAGGCCGGCGCTGCGGCTGCCCCGGGCCGCACGCTCGGCACCGTCACCATCAGTGGTGGCCGGCCGACCTCGCTGCCGACGCAGATCCCGACCACCATCGAAGGCGTGACCGCCGAGCAGATCGCCGAGACGGTCAACGCGACCGACGCCGAAGACGCGCTCAAGTACCTGCCGAGCCTGCTGGTGCGCAAGCGCTACATCGGCGATTTCAACCACGCGGTGCTCGCCACGCGCGCCTCGGGCACGGGCAACAGCGCCCGCGCGATGGTCTACGCCGACGGCATCATGCTGTCAAACCCGCTGGGCAACGGCGCCACCTTCGCGCCGCGCTGGGGCATGGTGTCGCCCGACGAGATCGAGCGCGTCGACGTGCTCTACGGCCCGTTCTCGGCCGCCTACCCGGGCAATTCGGTGGGCGCCGTGGTCGACTACGTGACGCGCATGCCCACGCAGCTCGAGGCGCACGTCAAGCTCAGCGGCTTCGCCTCGAACTTCGACCTGGACAAGAGCCATTCGTCGCCGGGCGGCCAGCAGCTCGACCTGTCGCTGGGCAGCCGCAGCGGCGACTGGTCGTGGTGGCTCGGCGCCTCGCGCACCCACAGCAAGGGGCAGGTGCTGTCGTTCGCGAACCGGCTCGTGAGCGCCGGTAATGTGGGCACTGCGGGCACGCCCGTCACCGGCGCGGTGCTCGGGCTGAACCCGTCGAACCAGCCGTGGTGGCTGCTGGGCGGCACGACCGCCTACGACACGACCCAGGAGCAGGCCAAGCTCAAGCTGGCCTACGACTTCTCGCCCACGGTGCGCGCCACCTACACGCTGGGCGCCTGGCACAACACCACGCACGGCGGCACCGACACCTACTTGCGCGATGCGCTCGGGCAGCCCGTGTACGGCGGGCGCGTGAACCTCGGCGGGCGCACCTTCACCCTCGACACGCCGGCCGCCGCCTTCGCACCGACCGAGACGGCGCTCACGCACTACATGCACGGCCTCTCGGTGAAGAGCCACACGGGCGGCGTGTTCGACTGGGAGGTGGCGGCGAGCCTGTTCGACTACGCCAAGGACACCTCGCGCACGCCGACCGCGCCTTTGCCGGGCGCTTTCTACGGCGGCCCCGGCCGCACCACCGACATGGGCGGCGCCGGCTGGCACACCTTCAAGGCCGCGGGCACCTGGCGGCCCACCGGCTCGGCCGAAGGCGTGGGCGCGCACGTGGTCGACTTCGGTGTCCAGCAGGACACCGCACGACTGC
>NZ_CALRZC010000102.1:0-26097 GCF_943372545.1 Variovorax sp. YR752
GGGGTGCGGGCCGCAGATCCTGCTCAGCGGCCCGCACGGCGTCGGCAAGTTTGCGCTGGCGAACGCGCTCGCGCGTGCGCGCGGCGATCGCCTGCTGATCGTCGACGCCAGGACCTGGGCCAGTGCTGGCGAAGTGCAGGCAACGATGCTGCGAGCCGGCTTGATCGGCCGCCTCGGTGGTGCACTCGTTTACCTGCATGGTGTCGATGCGTTGGCCCGGTCCGGGCCACAGTGCATGCGCGCATTGATGGAATCCCTCGCGATGGCGTCTTCCCAGTTCGTCGTGTCGTGTGTGACGCCCGTGGCGCCGGTGCCGGGGGCCTTGCTCCACGCCTTGCACGCCGACATTGGCTTCCCGTCTGCCGCGGCGCGCGCAGCCGCATGGCGTCGTGCGTTGGCCGCGTGTGGCCGCAGCGCCTTGCCCCAGGCGATCGAGCAGGTGGCGATCCGCTTCGTCATGGGTGCCGGCCAGATCGAGCAGGCGGCCAACGAAGAGGGGCTCGTTGCCGCGGTGGCAGGCCCTGGCGAGCTCTCGTTCGCCGCGCTCGCCGGCGCGGCGCGTGCCCAGTGCGGTGCTCAGCTGGGGAACCTCGCTCAGCGCATCGTGCCTCAAGCCGAACTGGCCTCGCTGGTGCTGCCGAGCGACCTGCATGCGCAGTTGCGCGAACTCTGTGCACGTGTGGCCACGCGCGAGGCGGTGCGGCGCGACTGGGCTGCGGGCAGCGTGCATGCGCGTGTGGTCGGCGTGACGGCATTGTTCGCCGGTCCGTCGGGCACCGGCAAGACGCTCGCCGCAGAGGCCATCGCGCACGAACTCGGATTCGACCTGTACCGCATCGACCTGGCGTCGATCGTCAGCAAGTACATCGGCGAGACCGAGCAGAACCTCGACCGCGTGTTTCGCGCGGCCGAGCATGCCAACGCCGTGCTGTTCTTCGACGAGGCCGATGCGCTGTTCGGCAAGCGATCTGCGGTGAAGGACGCGCACGACCGATACGCCAACATCGAGGTTGCCTACCTGCTGCAGAAGATGGAGCAGTTCGATGGATTGGCCGTGCTCGCGACCAACCTGAAGCAGAACCTCGACGAGGCCTTCGCGCGGCGGCTCACCTTCACGCTCAACTTCCCGTTCCCCGAGCAGCCCCAGCGCCGCCAGTTGTGGGAGTCGCTGTGGCCGCCCAGGGCGCCTCGCGGAGCGGATGTCGACTTCGACTGGCTGGCGAGCGAGTTCCGATTCTCCGGCGGCAACATCAGCAACACCTTGCTGGCTGCCGCGCATCTGGCGGCGGCCGACGGGCAGATCGTGATGCAGTCGCATGTGTTGCGTGCCACGCGGCGCGAGTTCCAGAAGCTCGGCAAGAGCATCGCCGAGCCCGCGCGCGGCATGGTGAACGGGGCGACATGAGCAGCGCAGCGGCTCCCGGCAGGGCACTTGGCGGCGGGCAGCGCGCCCAGCGGCAACTCGACGCGCCTTCGCACGGGCATGCTTTGGAGCCGATCGCGTCGCCGATGGCAACGCTTCACGCGAGTGCCGGCCACCACGCGGTGCGCCAGCTGCTCGGGAGCGGCGCGCCGTTACCGGACGAGGTGCGCGCCGAGATGGAGGCTCGATTTGGCACCAGTTTCGCGGACGTGCGTGTGCACACCAATGCAGCTGCACTCGACATGGCGCGTTCCGCACATGCCAACGCGCTTGCCTGTGCCGACGATATCGTCTTCGACAGCAACCGATTCGCCACGGCATCAGGCGATGGCAAGCGGCTGCTTGCCCATGAACTGGCGCACGTCGTGCAGCAGCGACGTGGTGGGGCCGCACCCGCGGTCGAGGGCGGCGCCTTCGAAGCGAGCCTGGAAGCCAGCGCCGATCGTGCCGCCGATGCCGCGGTGGCCAGCAGCGGCCCGATCGATGTTGCCGGTGCCAGTGCGCCGGGCATTGCCCTCAGTCGGGCGTCGCCCGATCGATCGAGTACCGATGGGCAGGCGCGAGCCGAGCACGAAGTGGTTGCCCCAGACGGTGCGGCCGGGTGGCGCCAGTGGTTGGCGCAGATCGAAAGCATGCACTTCGACCAAGTGGCGGGCCGCTGGACGATCACCATCGAGGGTCAGCTCTACGCACTGCACGAGGCCCAGCACCAGCGAAACTTGAGCGAAGCGAACAACGCCATCGGTGGTCAGCTCGGCAAGCTTCGCCAGAGCGCCGACACGGCGGACCGCATCGACAAGGGGATTCGGCAGATCGCTCAGAACGGCAGCTGGGCGGATTCCTCCATCACCTGGGCGATCGAACGCTACTACGGCGTCACGCCGCCGGGCGATAAGCTGACCGACGCTGTCCGGGAGGCCCGGGCCTATGCCTTTCAGGCGGCTGAGTCGCAGAGTAAGGGCGAGTTTCTGGCCGCGTTCGACTACCTGGAGTCAGGGCGCGTGCCTGCCGAACGTGCCGCCAAGCTTGCGACCGACTACTACGAGGGCTTGATGGCGGCCACGCAGTCGATGCAGGACACCATTGTCGGATCCTGGGGCGACCTATTGCAGCTTCTGTTGGGGGTGCTCAAGGGTGTCGGCTCGCAGGCGACGGATCTGGCTGACAACGCGTTCTGGGCAACCGATGAACTGCGCAGCTTGACCGGTGGCTCCACGGCGGGATTGATGCTCGCCACATCGCTGACCGGCCCGCTAAGTCCGGGCATCGCGCCGCTGGTGTCCAGCCTGGCAGACACTCATGACCTGCTGAAGTCAATGCGCATCGTCGATAGTAGCGGCCGAGTCAGCACGACCGCGGCCTTCTCAAACACGATGCAGGGTGCATCCGACGATGTGACCCAAACTCTGGGCAGCAACTTCGCGCCGGACGCCATCCTGAGTCCGTTCAACATCGGCGACATCGGCGGTTCACTTGCTGTCCAGGCTGTGATGGCGTCCACCGGCGTCAAGGAGATCACGCTGGCGACCGACCTCGCGGGTGCCGTCGGCAGTCTGCGCACGCTGGTCAACACCTACCGGGACGACGAAGACTGGCAATCGAACACCACCTTCTGGTCAGGCGCAATCGGCGCCGTGTTGTCGCTGGTGGGACTGGGTCACTGGTCGGGGACGAACCAGCTCGTCGCCTACGCGCTCAAGAGTGGCGCGGTCCTGAACCTGATTCCAACCATCGAGCAGTTCAGGCGCGACCTAGCAAACGTCGAGAAGCTCGACAGCGCCGAACAGAACAGGCGGCTGGCTGATGACGTGAAAGGACTCGCGCAAGCTGTCTTTGGGCTCATGCAAGCCGCGCAAGCTCACCCCGGGCAGGAGGGGCCCGATCGCGTGCCGCCCGCCGCAATGCCCCTCGGCTCACCTGGCCACGATGCTGCGACATACGTTTCTGCAGTCGGCGAGCCAACGCAGTCGGCACTGCCGGTGCCATCCAGCCTCGTCGCCGGCGTTCGGTTGGCGGAGCTTCAGTTGCCCGCGGACGCAGCACCATCTGCGCCTCGCCAGGTGCTCCCATTCAAGCTGCGGCAAGGGCCAAGGCGGCCCGCCGAGCGCTCAACTGGCCCCGGCGACTTGCTTGCGCCAATCGATACGTCACCCCAGTCAATAGGTGGGAAGTTGGAGGTCGCTCCCTCGCCGCCAATGGCGACGCCTGATCGTTTGTCAGAGCAGTCCCCGGCGGGGGACGCCGGCACATCTAGCGCGGGTGGGCGCCTTGCTAGTTTCGAACAAGAGCCCGGCGTCCTTCAGTTTCCTCACGATAGGGTGACCCCGGCGGTGGACCTCGGAAGAGATGCCGAAGTCGCACAGTTGCTTGAGCGTGGCGATCCGCTGCCATCACCCCGCGACCCGGAGCCCCACGATGCGGCGCTGATGCCGGATGCAGCCGTGGCGGACGCGAACGACTTGGAAGTTGAGCTTCCAATGGCAGTGGGGGGGGGCGGTCCGCCCATGGGCGGCCGCCATCCGCAAGGGCCGAAGCTCATTCATGACGGCGATGGACCCGACGCGGGCAACTTTGACCGCGATGCACCGATCGCCATGGCTGGCCCAAAACACAAGGGCGGGAAGGGCACCACTGCACCTGCAGGGCCAGCGAAAGCCGGCGTCTCGCCGAAGTCGACACGGAAGTCGCGGGGAGGCGGAAAGGGCGGTAGCGGCAGCGCGCCAGGAAGTCGGGGCCTGACCCCCAGCACCGCTTCGTCTGTGCCTTCGCCGCGTCGTGCCACCCGGCTCGATCCCATAGAGACGCAATTGCGGGTGCTCGAACAGGCAGAGCTTCCGCCTGAACTTGCGGCGATACGAAGCGAATCATTCAAGCACATCCGGGATCTCTTGCTCTCAAACCCGGACGACGCGGCGCGAGTCTTTGACGACTTCCAATTTGATCTGAACGAAATCCTGGAAGCGCGTCTGGCGCGCGAGGGACTGCGCGAAGGCCCCTTGAGTCTGCGCGAAGCGATAGCGAATGCACGAGCAGAACGCCGAGCGGCAGAAGTTGCCACGATTGCATTCAAGCAGGGTCAGCGAGCAGTTGGAAAGAAGGCGAAGGGTGGCCCGTCGAAGCGGATCTACAACGCGCAGGAAGCGGAGTGGATCGCCGCCAGGCAACTCATCAGACCTGGGGTTCAACTGCTCTCAGGAACGGAAGTTGTGGGTGTACTGACTCCGGACGGCAACTTGAAGACGACGCTTCAAATCGTCAAGTCAACGGGAGGAAGAGGGAAGAAGAAGACTCCGGCGACAGGGCGGGAGCCGGACTTCGTGGAGATCGAAGGTGGAAGAGCGGACCTTGGAGAGCTCAAGAGTAGCTGGGAACTCCTGTCCAGTTTTGAAGGTGGGCCGGGTGATACAAGCGTTCGAACGAAGTCGAAGCTTGGACACGAATGGCGTGTGGAAGACCTAGTGCTCAACTATGCGAGCGCAAACAACGGTGAAGTTGTCATCAAGGGCTTCGATGTGACCACCGGCGAAAGGGTGACAGTGCATTTCCCGGCCGATCGAATCGGCAAGACGCTCTTCAGTTACGACCGCACTTGGGGCTTTCTGCAGGAGTACGACTTCTGATCTCCAATCCATGATCGACCACCTCGACACCCTCCTGCACCGCCTGTTCCGCAACGGCGTGGCAGAACTGACGTCCGATGCGCAGGTGCGCTTCCAGCCGCCCGACGAAGACTGGCGTGGCCTGGTGCCCACGATCACCGACGCCGCCGGCAACCCGGCCAATTCGCTGAACGTCTACCTCGCCGATCTGCGCGAGAACCGCAAGTTGCGAAGCAACGCGCGCGAGCGCAGCGTGGTCGAGCAGGATGTATTCGAGACGCCGCCGCCGCGCCGCGTCGACTGCCACTACCTCATCAGCGCCTGGAGCCCAGTGGCAGTGTCGATGGGCATCGACCCGACGACCGACGAGCATCGCCTGCTCGCCGAAGCCATACGGGTGCTGGGCGCGCACGACGAACTCGACCCGGTCGCGATCTACGCCGCATCCGATCCGCCGCAGACGCCGCCGGCCGCGCTGGCCGAAGAACGTTTCCCGATCACGCTGCTGCCCACCGACGGCTTCTTCAAGATCGCCGAGTTCTGGGGAACGATGGGCGACGGCAACCGCTGGAAGCCGCTGCTCTATGCCGTGGTCACGGTCGCGCTGCGCGAGGCGCCGGTGCGCGCCGGTCCGATCGTCACGACGACGATCGCCCGCACCCTGCAGCGAGACGTGCCCGAGTCGGCCAGTTCGCGCTACCACATCGGCGGTGTGGTGCTCGACGGCGCCACGCCGCCCCAGCCCGTGGCGCTGGCCTGGGTCGAACTGCTGACGACCGGCAATGAGCGCCGCGCCTTCACGCGTGCCGATGCCCTGGGCCGCTTCGTGTTTGCCGATGTCGCCGCGGGCGAGTGGCGGCTGCAGGCCAGCGCGGAGCCGCTCGGTGTCAGTGCGCCGCGCAATGTTTCGGTGCCGGAGCCGACCGGCAGCTACGACCTGGTGTTCTGACCGCGCCCCGCATGGCGCAGACGAGGAGATGACGATGACCGTTCAGGTTTCCTATCCCGGTGTCTACATCGTAGAGTTCGCGCCCGGTGCGCCGATCCAGGGCGTGGGCACGAGCACCGCGGCATTCATCGGCATCGCCGAACGCGGGCCGCTGAACGAACCGGTCAAGCTCACCTCGTTCGCCGCCTTCATGGCCGCCTTTGGCCCCTTGCCTGTGCAGGGCACCTACCTCTGGTACGCGGTGCGCGGCTTCTTCGAGAATGGCGGCCAGGTCTGCTACGTCGTTCGCGCCAGCAACGGCAGCTACCAGCGAATGACGCTGAACGACCGCACCACCTCGCCCGGGCGGCCGGTGGTCGACCTGCAGGCACGCCAGCCGGGCGCATTCGGCATCGTGGCCGAGCTTGCCGACGCGGCGCTGCTCAGCGGCGTGGCGGTCTACCGGCCCGCGGCCACCGTACAGGGCGCGGTCGCGGCCGGCGCGATGGAGTTGAGCGTGGCTGCGGAGGGCACGATCACCGCGGCCAGCGTCGCCAACCGATTCAAGCCCGGCGACGAGGTTTCGTTCTCTTCGGGCACCGACCGCCGCGTGGTCTCCAGCGTCAGCGGGGCGGTGGTGCGATTCACCTTGCCGCTGAGCCAGGCGCTCGCCCTGGGTGCCACCCTGCACCTGGCCAACACGGCGGCCGGGACCCGCACGATCCGGTTGCGGCCGGCCGGCAGCGCTGCATTGCCAGCCGGGCAACTCGTGCCGGGAACGATTCTCACGGTGACCCAGGGCTCGCTCTCGGATACCCAGGTCGTGGAGACCGTGCTGGCCGAGGTACTGACCGAGGGTGAGCAAGGCGGGCTCGCACCGGTCAGCTACCGCGTGACTTTGCGCGCTGGCTTGAATCTGCAACTCGACCTCGACCCCGCGTCGACCGTTGCGCCAACTGCGTCGTCCAACGAGATCAACCTGGCGGTGACGATCGGCTCGGTCACCGTGGTCTACGACCGCCTGTCGATGGATGCCACGCACCCGCGCTACCTCATCGATATCGTGAACAACGATTCCGGCGGGCTGCTCAGCGCCGCCCTGGTCGAGCCGCCACCGCCGAACAGCGTGGCGCTGGCGATTCCACGCACCGGCGCGGCGGCACCCACGAGCCCGGCCGAGGATGGCACGGCCGAAGACCTGTCGACCCTGTCGGCCGGAGATTTCGTCACGGCCATCGACACGCTGCGCGCGCTCGACGACGTGAACATCGTTGCGGTGCCGGACCGGCCCACGGCGCAGAGTGAGCTGATGTCGACCGTGCAGCAGGCACTGATCTCTCACTGCGAACTGCAGGCCGACCGATTTGCCGTGCTCGACTGCGACCCGGGCCTGCCGCTGTTCGGCGCCGGCAGCCTGGAGGAGCAACGCCGCGGGCTCGACTCGACACGAGGTTATGCCGCCTTCTATGCCCCCTGGTTGCGCGTGCTTCCGGCCAGTGGCGGGCCGCCGATCCTGGTGCCGCCGAGCGGGCAGGTGTGCGGCATCTTCGCGCGCAGCGACAGCACACGCGGCGTGCACAAGGCACCGGCGAACGAGATCGTCAACGGTGCGCTCGGCGTGGAAACCCGCATCAGCCTGATCGAGCAGGGCCAACTGAACCCGCTCGGCATCAACATCGTCCAGGTGTTTCAGGACGGTGGACGGCCTGTGCTGTGGGGCGCCAGAACCACGGCCACCGACAGGAACTGGCAGTACGTGAACATTCGGCGGCTCTTCCTCTTCCTCGAGAAGTCGATCCAGCGCGGCATCCTGTGGTCGGTGTTCGAGCCGAACAACCTGTCTCTGTGGCAGAAGCTCAAGCGCACGCTGACCGACTTCCTGACGCGCTCGTGGCGCGACGGTGCGCTCTTCGGCGCCAAGGCCGAAGAGGCCTTCTACGTGCGCATCGACGCGGTGAACAACTCATTCTCCGAACAGCAGCTGGGCCGATTGAACATCGAGGTTGGCGTGCGGCCAAGCTTTACCGCGGAGTTCATCGTCGTGCGCATCGGCATCTGGGACGGTGGCTCGGACATCAGCGAATCCTGACAGGAGGCCAAACATGGCAGCGCGCACAGACCCCTACACCAACTTCAACTTCCTGGTCGAGATCGACGGCATCACTGCGGCCGGGTTCCAGGAAGTCAGCGGCGTAGATATTTCCATCGACGTGATCGAGCACCGCGAGGGCGGCGAGAACATTTCGACCCGCAAGTATCCGGGCCAGGTCAAGTTCAGCAACATCGTGCTGAAGCGGGGGCTGACCGACAGTGTCGAGCTCTACGACTGGTTCAAGCAGTGGGCCGACGGCGACCCGGCGGCACCGCGCAAGAACGGCTCGATCGTCATGCTCACCCGCTCGGCTGTCGAGACGGTACGCTGGAACTTTTTCAACGGCTGGCCCAGCAAATGGACAGGGCCGGCGCTGAACGCCGAGCAGAGCGACATCGCCATCGAGACGCTGGAGATCGTCCATGAACGGCTGGAGCGCGCCTGATCGGCCGCCTTCTACACCTTGGAGCCCACCATGTTTCAGACCGAGTTCGAGTTCGTCCTGCCCTGCGGCTTCCTCGACGAAGACGGCAGTCTGCACCGCGAGGGCGTGATGCGCCGCGCCACGGCGGCCGACGAGATCCTGCCGCTGAAGGACCCGCGTGTGCAGAAGAACGAGGCCTACCTGATCGTCATCCTGCTGTCGCGCGTGGTCACCCGGCTGGGCAGCCTGCCGGTCATCAATCCGAAGGTCGTCGAGGGTCTGTTCGCCACCGATCTGGCCTACCTGCAGGACCTCTACAACCGCATCAATGCGCTGCACGACACGGCGGGCAGCTGCCCGCATTGCGGCCAGCCGCTGCACGCCATGGGGGCGGCCGGCCTGGGGGAGTCGTCGGCTACCCCCTCGCTCAACTGAACGAGGAGGTGGCCTTCATCGCCTACCACTTCCACTGGGGCCCCGAGCAGATCATGAATCTCGAACACCGCGACCGCCGCGCCTGGGTCGAGCAGATATCCGCGCTCAACCAGCGCGCGAACGAGGGCTGACCGATGCGCATTCCGTCCATCCGTCGGTTTGCCCGCCTCGGCGTGCCGCCGCCGGCCCTGCGGCACCGTGACTTCCTCGACGGCCTGCGACGAGGGCGGCGCAATGCGCCGTGCGATCTGGTCGCGCAGATCCTGCGCCACACGCGGCTCCTTGTCCGCGCTGGGCGCCCGGTGCTGCGCCTGCGCATCGATGTGCGGCCGGTGTCCCTCGTGCGCACCACGGTGGTGGCGCAGCAAACCGCCGCCGAGCGACGCGTCGAGCACGTCCACACGCTGCACAAGGTTCATCGGCTCGAGCGGCTGCTGCGTGAACGCTGTGTCGAACGGGTGCGGACGAGCGTCATCGGCGGCTCGCCGCCGAGCGCAGCCCGGCCGCTCGCTGTGGTGGCGTTGCCGATGCGGCGAGGCTGGCAGGAGCAGGCCTTTCCCCGTCTGGCCATGGCGACCGTGCGATCGCCGGCAGCGGCCCCGGCGCGCACGGAGCCGGCGTTGCCGTCGCCGCCGCCGACCGTTGCCGCCGCTCGCGCGCCGGCCACATGGAGTCCGGCTGCAGCCCTGGTGTTGCCGGCCGACGAGCTGTCACGCGTCACCGACCATGTGCTGCGCACGCTCGATCGGCGTGTGCTCTCCTACCGCGAGCGCACCGGTCAGGTCTAGGGGCAAAGCATGGGCCTGGAACGCGCGCTGCTCACCAACTCCGTCACCGGCGTGGCGATCCCGGTGCAGTTCAATCCGGAGGAATACACGCTCAGTCGCGACATCAACTATGCGCAGACCGCGATCCCAGGCTTGTCGGCGCCACTTCTGCAGTTTGTCAGCGGCAACCTGCAGACCCTGGAGATGGAGTTGTTCCTGGACAGCTACGAGCAGCACAAGGCCGGCAGCCGTGTCGTCAACGCGGCGCAGAGCGACGTGCGGCTGCTGGTGCGCCAGATCACCGACCTGATGGCCATCGAGGCGTCGACCCACGCGCCGCCGGTCCTGCTGTTCACCTGGGGGTCGCTCGCATTCACCTGCGTGCTGGCGCGTGCGACGCAGCGCTACCTGATGTTCCTGCCGGATGGCACGCCGGTGCGCGCGCGGCTCAACGTCACGTTCAACGAATACCGCAACGTCGATCTCGAGGCCAAGGAGGTCAAGCGCGAGACGGCCGACTATTCGAAGCGCCACACGCTCAGCGAGGGTGAGACCTTGTCGGCCATTGCCGGTGCCGAGTACGGGGACCCGCGGCTGTGGCGCGTCATCGCGATCGCCAACAGGATGCAGAGCGCGCGTGGCCTCGAGCCTGGGCTGCAGCTGCTGCTGCCCAGGCTGCCGTTTCGTGACCCCGACAGCGGCAAGGTGTACGCGTAAATGGACAAGGCCCGCTTCTCCCCCGAGTTCTCGCTGTTGTTGAATGGCCAACCGGCGCCGGCGGCGCTGCGTGCTTCGATCCAGAGCGTGCAATGCAAGACCGGCTACGAGGGGCTGGACGAGGTCGAGGTGTCGCTGGCCAACGAACAGCTGCGCTGGCTCGACAGCGACCTGGTCAAGCTGGGTGCCGGGCTGACGCTCATGCTCGGTTATGCGCCCGACCCGCTGACCCAGGTGTTCGACGGCGAGATCGTCGCGCGCGGCGCGAGCTTTCCGTCGGGGGGTGCGCCGAGTTTCACGGTCACCGCGCACGACCGGCGCCACAAGATGACCGAGGGCAACAAGTTGCGCTGGTTCGCGATCCCCATCCCGACCTGGGGCAACGCGCCGCTGCCCGATTCGGTGACGGCAGGCCTGGTCAGCCTGGAGCACCAGATGTTGCCGATCTTCGATCCGGTCGGCTTGGCGCTGTCGATCATCCTCGGCGGCGTCGATGCCTTCGTCGCTGCCACCGACCCGATCAGCTCGCAGAAGGTCATCCGGCGCCAGGCGAACACCAGCGACTACGACTTCCTGCGCCAGATCGCCGCGGAGAACGGCTGGGACGTGCTGGTCAAACACGACGGCCCGATGGGCGGGCACGTGCTGCACTTCACGTCGTCGCTCGACCACCTCGACGCGACCCGGACGCTGCGCTATGGGGCCACACTGATCGACTTCTCGCCGCGCGTCTCGACGGTCGGCCAGATCGCCAGCGTAAGCGGGTTTATCTGGGTTTCGGCCATCAAGACGACCTTCATCGTCACGCTGGGATTCGACTTCGACCGCATGGCGCTGACGCTGTCGGTCTACCCAGGCATCGTGCCGGTCGGCATGCCGGCGAGCGACTACCTGATCGACGAACCCCTGACGCTCACCGCCATCCCGCGCCGACTGGTTTCTGAACTGGTGCCGAAGTTGAACAACCGGTTGACGGCCTCGGGCTCCATCGTCGGAGACGCCGCGCTGCGCGCCGGCGACGTGTTGCGCATCGAAGGGGTCGGCGAAGAGTTCGGCGGCCTGTATCGCGCCACGGCGATCACGCATTCGCTGGACGGCAGTGGCTTCCGCACCCGATTCGAGGCCCGCAAGGAAATCTGGTTTGGCTCCATCCCCCCAGGCGACCAGGGCGCGGTCCCGGTACGCGCCACGTTTTGAGGACAGTGATGAGCGAAGAAGCCGTCAAGTTCGGTCTGCGCCAGAAGGTTCAGCTCAAACCACCCGCGGAAAAGGTCCATGGCGTGTCCGTAGCCACGGTGATCAACAACGTCGACAGCACGGGCGAGGCGAGGGTGCAGCTCGTGCTGCCCTGGCTGCCCGGGTTCCTGCCCTGGGCACGGCTGGCCTTGCCCATGGCCGGCATGCTGCGCGGCACCTTCTTCGTGCCGCAGATCGGCGACGAGGTGCTGGTGATCTTCCACCAGGGCGACCTGCGCGAGCCCTTCGTCATCGGTACCTTGTGGAACACGATCGACCGCCCACCGTCGCTGGCGCCGACCGACGCCGTGACCCAGCGCAAGATCCGCACGCCGCTGGGCCACGAGTTGTCGTTCGACGAGGCGACGCAGTCAGTCACCCTGACTTCGAACACCTTCTCCAAGGTGACGCTCGACCCGCTGAAGGCGCAATTGAGCACCCCCCTGGCCACCGTGTCCATCGGCAAGGACGGCGACGTGACCATCACCGCCGCCACCAAGATCACCCTCGACGCGCCGGTGATCGAGATCAAGGCGAAGACCGTGCTGACCGCGCAGAGCGGCGGAACAGCAGCAGTGCAGGCCGGTGGGGTCTGCACGCTGCGTGGCTCAAGCGTCAACATCAACTGAAGAGACGACCATGGCCTTTGCTGCACGTGTGTTCGACGCGACCAGCCACCCAGGCATGGTCGCTGGGCCTGGCGCGGTCACGGTCCTGATCAATGGCGTGGCGGCCGCGCGCCTCGGCGATCAGCACACCTGCGCACTGGCACCGCCGGCCGGCCCGCATCCGCCGTCACCGGTGAGCACGGGCAGCGCCACGGTGTTCATCGCGGGCCAGGCGGCCGCGCGCGTCGGCGACATGACCGGGTGCGGCGCCACGATCATCGTCGGTTCCCCCAACGTGTGGATCGGCTGACATGCGCACCCGTTCATCGCCGCCACCGCCACCGGCGCCGGGGCAGCCCGGACCGAAGGCATTCCTCGGGCGTGGATTCGCCTTCCCGCCGACGGCCAGCGCTGACGGAACACTCGCGATGGCCGAACACGAGGAAGACGTGCGCCAGGCCATCGTCGTCATCCTCGACACCGAACCCGGCGAGCGCGTGATGCGCCCGGACTTTGGCGCCGGCTTGCGCGCGCTGGCGTTCGAGCCGATCAATGCGCAGACGCTGGCCCTGGCCAGGCATCGTGTCGAGCAGGCGCTGGTGCTGTGGGAGCCGCGCATCGACAGCATCGGCGTGACCGCGACGGCGCAGCCATCGCGCGGCCAGATCGAACTCGAGCTGCGCTATCGGATTCGTGCCACGAACACCTTCTACAACCTCGTCTATCCCTTCTATCTGCAGGAAGGACGTGACGGATGAACTGCAGCGAACCCACGCCGATGCTCACCGATCGCGACGCCGCCGCGATCCGCACGGCCCTGACGCACAATCGGCGCGGTTATGTTCCCGAGTGGCATGCCGGTGGTGATGCGGGGGCGGGGCTGCACGCGGCGCTCGCACGCAACCTCGAGATCCAGGGCGACGGGCTGAACGCGGCACCGCTGCGCCTGCAGCTCGAGTTTCTAGACAGCATCGGGGCCAATGTGCTGCCGGCCCAGCCCGCACGTGCGCCGCTCGTCTTCGCCTTGCTCGACACCGCGTCCGGCGACGCCACCGTGCCGACGGGCTGCCGCGTCGGCGCGGTGCTGCCGCCGCCCGCGCCGTCGCTGGACGGCAGTGCCGACGCAGCCCCGCAGACGGCGCCCGAGTTCTTCACAGAGCAGCAGATCACGGCCATGCGCGGCAGTCTGGCGGCGGTGTACTCGATCGATCCGCAGGCCGACACCTACGCCGACCACGGCGGCGCCGCAGCGGGCGCATTCAGGGTCTTCGAGCCGACCTTGCCGGTGCCGCACCGGCTCTGCCTGGGGCATGCCGAACTGTTCAACCTCGCGGGCAGCGCGGAGATCGTGCTTGCCTTCAGCTTCGGCGCGACTTCGCATGAACGCAGCCCCACCGCCGGGCAGCGGCCGCTGCTGCTCGATTGGGACTATCTCAGTGCCGACGGTTGGCTGCCGCTGGAACTGCTCGATGACGGCACGGCCCGCTTCACGCAGGACGGCACCATCACCGTGAGCAAGCGCTGCGGGCCCGACAGCAAGGTGGATGTGATCGCGGGGATTTCGAGTTGCTGGATCCGCGCGACCGTCTCGGCACGCACGCCGGCGGCACGCGTCGTGAGCACGGCGACCCAGCCGGATGCGCAAGGCCTGGTCGCGGTGGAGGTCGAGTCGAGCATCGAACTCGTCGTCGGCGACGTCGTCACCATCGACGGCATCCAGCGTGCGACGGTGCGCAATATCTTCGGCAATTCGCTTCGCCTGGACACGCTGCTCAACGCCGCCGTGGCCGGCGTTCATCTCGTGCTGGCCGATGCGCTGCCGCCCTTGCGTCCGGAAGGCGCGGACGCCGAAGGCGCGCTGCCCCAGGTCGACGTGATCCGGGCACGTGTCGGCTTCGCGCAGACCGACCTGATGATCGACAGTGCCCGGCTCGACGACGTGTCGCTCGACATCAGCAAGGACTTCTACCCATTCGGCGAACAGCCCCGCGCCTACGCAGTGCTCTACCTTGCCTGCAAGAACGCGTTCTCGCGCACCGGCGCGCGGGTCGAATTGGCCTTCGTGTTTTCGAAGATCTACTCCGACTACGCCGCTGGCACCGCCCAGGCTCCGCGCATGCAGGCGGAATACCACAGCGGCGGCCGTTGGCTGCCGCTGGGCTCCGACCACGAGTACGACGACGGCACCAAGGCACTTACGGCAGCCACTGCACCCGAGACGCTGGTTGGCGTGATCTCGTTCGTCAGCCCCACCGGATGGGAAGAGTCCGAGGTCAGCGGCGAGAAGCAGTTGTGGTTGCGCCTGCGCATCCTCAGCGGCGACTACGGGCAACCGCTGTCGGTCACGGTCGAAGCCGATCCGAACGACGCCGCCAACTACGTCGCAAAGAGCTCGCCATCGACCTTGAAGCCGCCGGTGATCACCGGCGTCACGGCGAGCTACGTCTACCTGACCAACCCGACCGCGCTCGAGCAGTGCCTGTGCGAGAACGACTTCGCCTTCGTCGACCACGGTGAGGACGCGCGGTGGCCGCGCCGCCCCTTCGTACCCTTCACACCCGTGGCAGACCGCGTGCCAGCGCTGCATCTGGGATTCACGGCGCGGCCACCGGCGGCACTGGTCAGCTTGCTGATGCACGTGATCGAGGCCCCGCCGGAGGGCGACCCGCAGCCGCTCGCCTGGGACTACTGGGGCGAGCGCGGCTGGACCGAACTGTCGGTGCGCGACGGCACGGGCGGGTTGCGTCGCAGTGGCCTCATCCAGTTTGTCGGCGCACCGGACGCGCTGCCGCGCGATGGTCTCGGCGGTGCCCTTTACCGCATCCGCGCGCGCCTGAAGCCCGCGCTGACGAGCCAGCAGCAGGCATTCCTTTGTGGCGGTCTGTGGCTGAACGCCGTGTGGGCGAGCCACGGCCGGCGCGCCGAGCGCGAAATGCTGGGCACGAGCAACGGCAACGGCGACCAGACCTTCGTGCTGCCGAGCCTTCGTGTCACGACGATGCCGCCCGCCGCCGACCCGATGGTGGCAAGCGCCGGGAGCTTCGAAGCGGCACTGGACCGACCCATCGCCGGGGTGCCCGTGCAGACAGGTGAAAGGCTTGAAGTGCGCGAATGGAGCGGGCGCGGCGACGATTGGCGCTCCGCGGTCGGTGGCGTGGCCGCCGAGGATCTGCGCCTGGAGGTCGACCCGGCCGATCCGACGGTGACGACCGCGGCATGGGTTCGTTGGCACGCCCAGCCACACTTCTACCGCAGCGCGGCTGGGGACCGGCACTACGTGGTCGAGCGTGCGACGGGCGTGTTCCGCTTCCCTGGCGCCAACGGCGCGATCCCGCCGGCCGGGTGCCCGATCGTGATCAGCTACGTCACGGGAGGCGGTGTCGTTGGCAACGTTCCGCAGGCGACCCTGCGCGAGCTGCGCAGCAGTGTCGGCTTCGTCAAATCGGTGAGCAACCCGCTCGCGGCGGCCGGTGG
The DNA here is from genome assembly GCF_943372545.1 of Variovorax sp. YR752. Taxonomy (NCBI): domain Bacteria; kingdom Pseudomonadati; phylum Pseudomonadota; class Betaproteobacteria; order Burkholderiales; family Comamonadaceae; genus Variovorax; species Variovorax sp. YR752. Next base: position 15,704 of record NZ_CALRZC010000102.1, read on the forward strand.
TGCGGCCGCCGAGTTGCTGCGCGCGACACGCGATCGCGGTGTCCAGGCCATCCGCCACCGTGATCGCGCGGTAGCGATCGACGACTACGCGTGGCTGGCCTGCGCGGCCTCGTCCGAGGTCGCGCGGGCGCGCGCCTTGCCCCTGGAAGGCCCGGACGGGCGCGGCAGCCGGGGTTGGGTCGGCATCGTACTGGTGCCGCACTCCAACGACTCGAGCCCGATACCATCGACGCAGCTCGGCGACACAGTGCTGCGTCACCTCGCCAGCCGTGTGCCCGCCGGCATCGCGGGCGGCCTGCGCATCCTCGCGCCCAGCTACGTTGCCGTCGCCGTGCACACCAGCCTGCGCCCTGCCTCACCCGACGAGGCTGCGACCGTCGAGGCGCGCGTGCGCAGCGCATTGATCCGTTTCCTGCACCCGACCCGCGGCGCACACGACGGCCACGGCTGGGATTTCGGTCGCAGCGTCTATCTCTCCGACGTAGCGATGCTGATCAGGGCCGTGCCCGGTGTGGCGGTCATCGAGGCGCTGCAACTGCTGGCAGGGTCGGCGCTTTGTGGCGACAGCGTGCCGATCGAACCCGGGCAACTCGTCTGCGCCGGCGAGCTGCAACTGAAGATCGTGCTGCCGAGCGTGAACCATGCCCTTGCCTAAACCCAGTCTGGACAATCGCAGCTTCGACCAGTTGGTGTCTGAGTGCCGCGGCCTGTTGATGCGCAGTGCTGCCGACTGGACCGACCACAACGCGTCGGATGCCGGCATCACGCTGCTGGAACTTGGTGCCTGGCTGGGCGAGCAGAACATCTACCGACTCGATCGCCTATCGGACGAAGCGCGGCGCGCGTTCGTACGGCTGGTGGGCGTCGAGCCGCGGCCGGCAAGTGTGGCGCAGACGGTCGTCGCGATCCACGGCCCAGGCGGCGCATCGATCGCGTTGCCGCCGCGGATCCAACTCGGCCATCCGCAGGAGGCTCAGTTCGAAACCACGGCAGCCCTGGTCGTGTCGCCGGCGCGACTGCTGCAGTTCGGGCCCGAGGCGCCCGACGCGATGGGCCACGACGATCCCGGCCGGCCCGGCGAAGCCTTCTTCGCGTTCGGTGCGCACCCGCGGCCTGACCACGCGCTGCATCTTGGCTTCGACCGCGCGCTGGATGCGCCGGGCGCCACACTGGCATTGCACGTGTGGACCGAACATTGGCAAGATGACGCCGCGACGCGGCATGCCCTGGAGGCTGACGCGACAGCGTGGTGCATGCGCTGCGGCGATGCACACGCGGCATTGCCCGCAGACTGGCGCCAGCACTACCGCGTGCGCACGGTGTGGGAGTACTTCGCCGCCAGCGGCAGCTGGCGGCCGCTCGCCGATGTGGTCGATGAAACACGTGCGCTCACGCTGAGCGGTTTCGTGCGCTTCACTGCACCGGCCGACCAGCGGCCGAGCGGGCCTGACGCGCGCTACCGACTGCGCTGCCGGATCGCGAGCGGTCGATTCGAGTGCCCGCCGCGGCTCGTGCATGTGGCGTTCAACGCAGTCACGTGTGAACATGCGCTGAGCCGTGTGCGGCGTGTGCTCGGCAGAGCGCGCGGACACGCGGGTGCGGTCTTCGGCGTCGGCGAGGCCCCGATCGTCGCCGGCAGCATGTGCCTGAGCCTGGAGGGCAGCGCCGGTCAGCAGCAGGGCGATTGGCGCGAAGTCGCCGACTGGGATCGCAGCGGGCCGCACGACCGCGACTACCGGCTTGACGCGCAGCGGGGCGAGGTCCACAGCGGCGACGGCCTGCGCGGCGAGATCCTGCCGGCAGGCCACGAACTGCGCGCGGACTACCGGCGCGGCGGCGGAATCGAAGGGAACGTCGGCAAGGGCAGCCTGACCCAGGTGCCGCTCACTGCGGACAACCTCGCGCGGGCTCCGGCGCTGGCGGCACTCGGCGCCGCGCTCGAAGTCATGCAGCCGTTTGCCGCCAGCGGCGGTGCCGCGTGCGAGCCGCTCGAGCGGGCACAGGCGCGCGCCTTCGATCTGGCCGGCGCGGTCGACAAGGCCGTCACGCTCGCCGACATCGAGCGACTGGCGCGTGCCACGCCCGGCGTGCCAGTAGCGCGTGCCCGAGCGGTGGCGAACATGGATCCGCTGCTGCCGTGCTTCGCGGCGCCCGGCGTGATCACCTTGCTCGTCATCCCGCCTTGCCCGCGGGCGGCGCCACGGCCGAGCCAGGCGATGCTCGACGCCGTCGCGCGCTACCTGGAGCCGCGCCGGCTCGTGACCGGTGAGATCCGGCTGGCCGCGGCGCGCTACCGCAAAGTGGGCGTGCAGGCACGTCTGTCGCTGGTCTGCGGCGCCGATGCCGCGCAGGTCGGGCAGCGTGCGCGCGCGCGCCTGGACGCCTACTTCGACCCGCTGAGCGGCGGCACCGACGGCCTCGGCTGGCCGTTCGGCGGCGCGGTCTACCGCAGCGAGGTGCTGGCGCTGCTGGCCGGCACGAAAGGTGTCGATCGCGTGACCGAGCTCGGTTTCGTCGTTGGCCCCGCGGCGGGCCAAGCATCCATCTGCGACAACGTCCTGTTGTGCGCGAACGAGTTGGTCCGGCCCGGGCGGCATCGATTGACGATCAGCAGCGACATCGCGATCGACCTGAACAGGAGTGATCCCCATGAGTGCGAACCCCGCTGACGAGGCGCTCGCGCGCCTGAACTACTTCAATGGCCAGCGGCTCGCGGCAGCGGATTTCCGCAGCGAGCAGGGCTACCACCTGGGCATGCGACGTGTGTTGAACCGGGCGCTCTATTCGGCCGGCATCGTGACCGGGCTGGAGGTCGAGCCGGACAAGTCCGATGTGCACCGCGTCGTCGTGCGCGACGGCCTGGCCTTCGACCATTTGGGGCGCGAGATCTTCCTGCCCGCCGACCTGTCGGTGTTCGTGAGCGGCACGCCCAGCGCCTCGGCGGGCGTGGTGTTCGGCAACCTGCTTGTCGTCTCGTACCGCGAGACCCGCAGTGTCCCGGTGTCGACCTCCTGCGCCGTCGGCGCACCGTACCGCGCCTGCGGCGACCGGCTCGCCTGGGGCGCGCCGACGCGGGTCGTCGCCGACGCGGTGTTCGAAGTGCTGGACGCCTGGCCGGCGGCGGACAGCGGCAAGGTCGTGCTGGCCCAACTCGAACTTTCCAAGACCTGCGAAGTGGTGCGCTGTTCGCCCGGCGTGCGCAAGTATGCGGTGCCGGTCAAGGCCGGCAAGACGCGCGTGCTGTCGCTGGTGGGTGACGGTGACGTGGCACCGGGCTGCCCCAAGCTGCTGCATTTTCACATTGCCGACGGGCTGCCGGCGCGGGCCCAGCTGTACTTGCGCGGCGGAAGCATCTCGTCGCTGTGGTACAGCGAGCTGGCGCGGCACACGCACGATCTGAATATCGTTGTCGACGGCAACGAGTGGGTCGTCGACTTCGATCATTCGCACAGCCTCGTGGGTGAAATGGAGCTCGATGGTGAGCACCGGCACGCCTTCTGGGCGGACGGCGACAAGGCGCAGAACGAAGGCGGATTCAAGGTGGCCGAAAACCCGCACGACGCCAGCAACTCCAAGAAGGTCCTGGACAACAGCGTCAATCCGATGTTCTCCAGCGAAGAGCACAGGCATGCGTTGACCGGGGTCACTGTTGGCAACCCCAACCCGGCAACCGCCACGATCATCCCGGATTTCGGCGCGTCCAGCATTGACGAGACAGGCATGGAGCCTGGCGTTCGCGGCAAGAACCCCTTTTCCTACTTCAAGGAGCTGAAGGTCAAGCTCGACGGCACGACGGTCACCGACAAGATCCTGGAACAGCTGCCGGCACTGACGCAACTCGGTGTCGGCGAATCGTCGACGCCGGAGAACGAACTCTTCGTCACCGATGGCACGGCCGTGATCGACCTGCTGCTGCTCGGTGTGGACCTGCTGCCCGGCGCGCACAAGCTCGAGTTCGTCGTGCCCGAGCACCAGGGTGGCGGCAAGCTCTTCTACGCGCTCTACCTCGACTGACCATGAACACCACAGCGTACGCCGTGCTGCGCGACCGGGGCCATTGGCGCGGCCGGCTGCGCGGGCTTGCCGTCCAGGCCGACGGTGATCTGTCGTTGGAGCGCGTGCCGGCGCCAGTGGACGGCCGTGCCGTCGACATCCCGACCTCGTATCCGTGTGCACGTGTGGTGTCGGGGCTCGCCCTCGGGCCTTGTGGCGCCATCTTCGTGGCCGACACGGCCGAAGACCGCATCCTCTTCGTCGATGGCCTGTGCGGCACGCGCGAATGGCTGCCGATGCAGGGCCAACCGACGGTGGATGCGCCAGGGCATTTCGTCGCTCCGCGCGGGCTCGCGGTGGGCGCGGGCTATTTGGTGGTGGCCGACAGCGGGCACGGCGCCCTCCAGCGGCTGGCCATTCCGCGACTGGAGGCGAATCTGTCGCTGCACGCGGGCGGGGCGCCATCGAGCATTGCGTTCGATGGTCAGGGCCGGCTGCTGGTGATCGACGGCGGCGCGCGCAGCCTGCAACGCATCGACGCCAACGGCAACATCGATGCGCGATTCGCGACGCAGCTGGGCCAGATCACCGAATTGCAGTCGCCGTTCAGCGTGGCCGTGGGTGCGGCCGATGCGGTGCTCGTGTCCGACTCCGCTGCAAACACTGTCTTCGTTTTCGACGCCGAGGGGAGAGCCATGAGTCGGCTGACCGGGCCGGCGGGCTGGTTGCCAGGCGTGGTGGTGGCCCGTGGCACACGTGCCTACGTTGCCGATGCCGCCACGGGGGCGGTTCTGGTCTTCGAGGCGAGCACATGGGTGGGCTCAGTCGAAGGCTGGCGAGGCCCGGTCACGGCAATGGCCATCGGCGAACGCGGCGAACTCTTCATCAAGGCAGGGCTGGACGAGCGCTTCGCGACGTTCGCGCCCGACGCAGCATGCGTGGCGACCGGTGAACTCGAGGCGGGGCCGTTCGACGCCGGGGAAGGCCGCTGCTGGGAGCGTGCCTGGATCGATGCCGACGTGCCACCGCAAGGCAACGCCCTGCTCGAGCTTGCGCTCCGGCCCGACCCAGGCCCGCCGTTGCCCGGCGACTGGACGACGCTGCCAACGCCGGACGCCCTGCTCGCTGGCGACGCGACCTGCCCGGGACGCTTCGTCTGGCTGCGACTTCGGCTGCGCGCGGCGTCGGCTCGCAGCGCGCCGGTGATCCGGCAGATCCGTTGCGCGACCGCCGCAGAGGACTATCTCGATCACCTGCCGTCGACCTTCCGGCGGCACGATCAGGACGGCTTTCTTTCGCGCTGGCTGAAGCTGCTGCGAGGCGAGTTCGGCCGCATCGAGGCGGGTCTCGACGACCTGCCGCGCTTGGCCGCCCCCGAATTCGTGTCGCCAGATGCGCTGCGCTGGTTGGCGCACTGGCTCGCGCTCGAGTTGCCGCAGATTGCCGACGATGCCGAACGCCGCGCGTTGATTTCCCAGGCTGTGGCGATGTTCGCGCGTCGCGGTACGCCAGACTCGATTGCGCGGTTCGTCGAGCTGCATACAGGCATCCGCCCGGCCATCGTGGAAGCGTTCAGCGAGCGGCGAGTCTGGGTGCTGGGGCTTTCGTCGAGGCTGGGCTTCGACACACGCCTGGCCGTGCTCGAACCGGATGGCGTCGTGGTGCCCGAGGGCGGCAGCGAGCTCGGCCCCTGCGCGGGACCGGCCGGCAGCTCCGTCGTCGGCGCGAGCGGACCGCTATTGCCGGATCAGATGGGCCTGACGCTCTTTGCCGACGAGGCCTATCGCTTCTGCGTGGTGGTCGACGCCTATCGCGTGCGCGACCCGGCGTTGCTTGGAGAACTGTTCCGCATCGTCGATCGCGAGAAGCCGGCGCACACCGACTACCGGGTGCAGGTGGTCGCGCCGGACATGCGCGTCGGATTCCAGGCGCGCATCGGCATCGATGCCATCGTCGGCGGCGAGCCGCCGGCGCTCCCGCTCGGCGCCGCCCGCCTCGGGGTCGACTCGCGCGTGCCGTCCAACGACGTCTCGCGTGCCGGTGCTGCGCGCCTGGACGGAACTCTGACCTTGCAATAGGAGTGCGCCGACGATGAACGCCAACGACAACGTTGAGACACTGCTGCGTGTGCTGGCTGCACCGCGGCGCAACCAGTACTTCTACGGCAAGCGCATGGACGTTCAGCACTTCCGGATGGAGCAGGACTACGGGCGGCTCAAGCAGGCTCTGATGAACCGCCTGACCCTCGGAAAGGGTGTGCTGTGCGGTCTGCGCGTGACGATCGACGACGGGCGCCTGTGCGTGGAGCCTGGCGTGGCCGTCGACGGCCTCGGGCGCGAAATCGTCGTGCCGGTGCGCAGCTGCGTCGATCCGGCAGCGCCGGGCATGGGTTGCTGTGCCGGCTCGGTCGGGGAGGCACAGCAGGTGATGGACGGTCTCTGCTTCTTCACCCTCTGGGCCTGCTATCGCGAGTGCGGCGCCGACTACCAGCCTGCGCTCGTGGCCGAGTGCGGCACCCATGCGGACTGCGCTGCCGGCACCAGCGTCGAGACCTTCTGCTTCAAGATCACGCCGGGGCTGGCACCGCTGCAGGCCGACCCACGCTGGTGCCTGCCGCAGCAATCCGAACCAGCACCCGATGCCGAGCCAGGCAGCCAACCCGGCTTGGAACTGCCGCCGGGCTTCGCGGAGGCTGGTGCGGCCGGAGGAGCCCCGGCACGCCAGGCCCTGCTCGAAGCGCTGGGCAGCCGCCGCCACCTGCTCTGCGAGGTCGTGGGGCGCGATTGCGAAACGGCGGATGGCGACCCCTGCGTGCCGCTGGCCGCGGGCGTGATGAGCGACAACACCGTCCTGGCCGTGGAGAACTGCCTGGTGCGCCCGCGCATCTACAGCAACGAGGTCCTGCTGGACCTGATCCTGTGCCTTGCTCAACGCATCGACGACTGTTGCAACGAGACTCCGCAAAGCCTGATGCGCGTGACGGCGGTCGAATTTCTGCATCGAGGCGCCGCAGCCGGCGAGGCGGCCGTGGGCCATGTTCAGTCGGCACTCGAAGTGACGCACTTGCCGATCGGCGCGCGGACCAACGCAATCCGGATCACGTTCAGCAGGCCATTTGATCAGGCCCAGCATCGACCGACGACGGCAGGCACCGGCGACGCCAACTTCGAACGCCACAACGTGCTCGTCGTACCGGTACAACCTCTGCAGAACCAGCCTTATGTGGCGGGGACGCTCGCCCTCGAGTCGCCGCAGGTCGTGCGCTTCGACCTGGCCGACCACACGGTCTATTCACGCGGTCCACAACTGGGCTGGCAGAAGGGCCGTTACCGGATTCTGCTTGCAGGCAGCGACGCTGCGGCCAGCGGCCGGCGTGCGCTGACCGACCTGGCCGGCGTGGCGCTCGACGGCGAACCCGCAAACCCGATGAACGGCTCGATCTCCGGCGACGGCACGGCCGGCGGGGACTTCGTCGCCAGCTTCGTCGTGGGCTGATGCCCTGTCCGAGTCGATGAACGGAGAAGACCATGTCGAACATGAGTGACCTGAAGTGCACGAGTTGCGCGACCGCCCTCGAACGGGTGCGCTACTTTCCGCGTCAGTTGCTGACGGCGGACGACCTCGGCGCCGAGCAGGAGTACCAACGTGAAAAGTCGCGACGGCACCAGCGCTACCTGCACGGCTGGGGCGTTGTCTGCGGCTGCGAGGTCGAGCGCTTCGGCGGCGCCGACAGCTGGCAAGTGAACGTCAAGCCCGGCTACGCCGTCAGCCCCAGCGGTGATGAGGTCTGTATCGCCGACGCCGTCAGGGTCGATCTGCGCCTGGGTGTCCAGGACGCTGCGTGCACGGTGCGGACAGCGTGCCCACCCTGGGGCGAGCCGCCTGCGGTGCAGGAGGGCACTTCGACTGCCTATGTCGCAGTTCGCTATGCGGAGTGCCATTCGCGACCGGTGCGCGTGCATCCTGCCGGCTGTGGCTGCGACGACGCCGATTGCGAGTATTCGAGAGTGCGCGAATCGTTCGAAATCAAGGTGCTCTGGAGTCTCCCGGAGTCCCACACCGCACTGAAGAAGGATCAGCAGGCGTGGCGTCAGACTCTGGAAGAGTTCGTGCGCGGCGACTCGAACCAGCCGCTCCCGATTCCGCCTTGCCCAGCCTGTTCATTTGATCCCTGGGTCGTGCTTGCGACAGTGACCGTCTCGCCGACGAAGGGTGACGTGACGGAAAGGCTGCGCATCTCGTACAAGGATCGCCCCGTGTTGTGGTCCACGCAGCGCTTGCAGGCGGCTTTGCTGGTTCTGGCCAAGTGAACCAAGACAGTCGCGCCGGGCTAAGCGCGCAGCGGGAGCACTTGACCCGCCTTCTTGAGGCCGTCAAGGTGATCGGCCCACGCCTGCATCATCTTGCGGCGCGACGGAAGATGCTCGGCGTGGTTGTAGGCCGCTTTCACAGCGTTGCGTTCAGCGTGGGACAGTTGTCGCTCGATCACGTCAGACGACCAGCCGCATTCATGCAGCATGGTCGACGCCATGCCGCGAAATCCGTGCGCAGTGATCACCGATCGGTGATACCCCAGACGTCGAAGTGCGGCGTTGACCGTGTTCTCGCTCATCGGCTCGCCGTTCGTTCGCACGCCTGGGAACACCCAGGCGCTGCGGCCTGTAAGCGCATGCAGTTCACGCAGAATCTTGATGGCTTGGGTCGCAAGGGGAACGATGTGCATGATGCGGCTCTTCATCTTTGCCGCAGGGATGCGCCACTCAGCAGCGTCGAGGTTGATCTCGCTCCATTGCGCGCGTCGAAGTTCGCCCGGCCTCACGAACAGCATCGGTGAGAGCTTCAGCGCGCACTTGGTGATGAAGCCGCCTTCATAGGCGTCGATGTCACGCAGCAGGCGACCGACCTCACGTGGCTCGGTCACGGTCGGATAGTGCTCTGGCTTCCACGGGGTGAGTGCGCCACGGAGATCGCGGCTTGGATCGCTCTCGGCACGGGCCGTGGCGACGGCATAGCGGAAGACCTGGCCGCAGTTCTGCTGGATGCGGTGGGTCGTTTCGATCGCGCCGCGTTCTTCGACGCGCTTCAAGAGCTTGAGCAGGTCCATCGGCCGGATGGCGCTGATCGGCCTTGATCCGATCCACGGGAACACGTCCTGTTCGAGCCGCCGGATGATCTTGCTGGAATGGGAGGGAGCCCAAGTCGGCTTGTATGGTTCAAGGCGCTGGGGTGGAGAGACGCCCGTGGCGGCATCGGCCGCTGAGACGGACCGACGGCAATGAGAACTCTCCCACCCCGCCTTCCAGCGTCGATGAGGAACTGAGCGGCGCCCGAACCGAGGTACGGCCGACCGCCGATCTGAAGGCAAGACAACGTGGAAGGTGGGCCCACCACCCCAGCGGATTGGATTGTCCGACTGGAGGAATTGCCCATGCAAGCGCACGAAGTGTTCATCGGAGTGGATGTGGCCAAGGACACCTTGGTCAGCTGTACGTGGGGCGAGTCCAAGGCGCAGTTGGTGGCCAACGAGGAGCGGGCGATCAAGCGCTGGCTCAAGACGCTGTCGCCGCGGGCCGTGATCGGGATGGAGTCCACGGGTCGCTATCACCAGGACCTGGCTCGTCTGGCGCACCGGGCCGGGCTGCGGGTGTACGTGCTCAACGCCAAGGACGTGTACTTCTATGCCAAGGCGCTGGGAGCCCGCGGCAAGACCGATCCGGGCGACGCGCAGATCATCGCCCGCTACATCGCCGAGCACCATGCATCGCTGCACGCATGGGCGCCCGGCACGGCAGCGCAGCTTCGCGTGCAGGAACTGCTGCAGCGCCGCGCACATGTTGCCGTACATCGAGCGTCTTTGCGCCAGGTGCTGGCCGGGATGGAGGAACTGGCTCCAGCGGTGCTGCAACTCGAGCGGCAGTTCGAGCAGTTGCTGCGGCACATCGACTGCGAGGTACAAGCGCTGGTGGCCAGCGAGACCAAGCTCAGCCAGGCCAGTGCGTTGCTGCAATCCATATCCGGCATCGGCCCACAAAGCGCGGCGATGCTGGCGGCGTTGCTCAATCGCATCGAGTTTGCCAACGCCGATGCACTGGTGGCTTACAGCGGCCTGGATCCGCGTCCTTGCGATTCGGGAATGCGAAGCGGCAGAAGACGCTTGTCCAAGCGGGGGTCGCCCAGTTTGCGCCGACAGCTCTATCTGGCTGCACTGGCGGCCACCCGCAGCAAGGCTCTGGGTCCGACCTACCGCGCTATCAGAGCAAAGGGCTTCAAGAGCACGCCAGCCGTGGTGATCCTGGCACGAAAGCTCCTGCGCATCGCGTGGGCGGTATGGAAGAGCGGCCAGCCGTTCGACTCAGCGAAGTTGCAGTTGGCGGCTTGACGCAAACCATAGAACCTCATGC
>NZ_CALRZC010000103.1:0-26079 GCF_943372545.1 Variovorax sp. YR752
TTCGTCACCCGCAGCGGCTACACCGGCGAAGACGGCTTCGAGATCTCGGTGGCCGGCAAGGACGCCGACGCCCTCGCCCGCCTGCTGCTCGCGCAGCCCGAAGTGAAGCCCGTCGGCCTGGGCGCGCGCAACTCGCTGCGGCTCGAAGCCGGCCTGTGCCTGTACGGCAACGACATCGACACCACCACCACCCCGGTCGAAGCCTCGCTCAACTGGGCGATCCAGAAGGTGCGCCGCGCGGGCGGCGCGCGCGAAGGCGGCTTTCCGGGTGCGTCCAAGGTGCTGGCCCAGCTGGCGGCCGTTGCCTCGGGCGCGGCCGGCCACACCGACCACGAGACGCTCACGCGCAAGCGCGTCGGCCTGGTGGCGCTGGAACGCATTCCGGTGCGCGACGGCACGCTGCTGCAATCGCTCGAAGGCCACGACATCGGCACCGTCACCAGCGGCCTGCTCGGCCCCACGGCCGACCGCTGCGTGGCCATGGGCTACGTGGCCGCCGCCTTTGCCGAGCCCGGCACGCGCGTGCAGGCCGTCGTGCGCGGCAAGCCGGTGCCGATGGAGGTGTCGACGATGCCTTTCGTGCCGACGCGCTACTACCGCGGCTGAGCGCCACTGAACACCGCAGACCCGGCTAGGCTCTGCACCCCGATTCAATTTTTTCCACGAGGAGTTTTTTCATGAGCATCAAATACACCAAGGACCACGAATGGGTGGCGGCCGAAGGCGGCGCCGCCACCGTCGGCATCACCGTGCATGCGCAGGACGCGCTGGGCGACGTGGTGTTCGTCGACCTGCCCGAAGTCGGCAAGACCTTCGCGCAGGGCGAGGTCGCCGGTGTGGTCGAGTCGGTGAAAGCCGCCGCCGATGTGTTCATGCCTGTGTCGGGCGAGATCACCGAAGTGAACGAAGCGCTGCGCGCCGACCCGTCGCTGGCCAACAGCGACCCGCTGGCCTCCGGCTGGTTCTTCAAGGTCAAGCTGAGCGAACCCGCGCAGCTCGACGCCCTGCTCGACGCCGCCACTTACGACAAGTTCGCCGCCGAGTCCTGATCCGCTGAGCCGCAGCAGTTTCTTCGCACCTTCGTTCCTTCCCCCCGAGCCTTCACCGCCATGCCGATTCCCGCCCTTCCCTCTTTGCAAGCCCTAGAGAACGCCGAAGAATTCCTCGCCCGCCACATCGGCATCGATGCAGCGGACGAGGCGCGCATGCTGCCGGTGATCGGCTCGGAAACGCGTACGGAGCTCATCGACGGCATCGTGCCGGCGGCCATTCGCCGCGCCCGGCCGATGCGCCTGCCCGCGCCCGTCACCGAGGCCGACGCGCTGGCCGAGCTGAAGACGCTGGCGTCGAAGAACAAGGTGTTCAAGAGCTTCATCGGCCAGGGCTACTACGGCACGCATACGCCGGGCGTGATCCTGCGCAACATCCTCGAAAACCCCGCCTGGTACACGGCCTACACGCCCTACCAGGCCGAGATCTCGCAGGGTCGCATGGAAGCCCTGCTCAACTTCCAGACGATGGTGTGCGACCTCACGGGCATGGCCATCGCCAACGCGTCGATGCTCGACGAAGCCACGGCCGCGGCCGAGGCCATGACGCTCGCCAAGCGCAGCGTGAAAAGCAAGAGCAACGTGTTCCTCGTGTCGGGTGACTGCCATCCGCAGACCATCGAAGTCATCAAGACGCGCGCTGCGCCGCTGGGCATCGAAGTCAAGGTGAGCACCGTGTCGGAAACGCTGCCGCACCTGATGGTGAGCGGCGAATTCTTCGGCGTGCTCGCGCAGTACCCGGCCACCACCGGCCACGTGCACGACCTGCGCCCGCTCGCGGGCCACGCGCACCAGTGCGACGCCGCCTTCATCGTCGCAGCCGACCTGCTGGCGCTGACGCTGCTGGTCGCCCCCGGCGAGTTCGATGCCGACATCGTCTGCGGCACCACGCAGCGCTTCGGCATGCCGCTGTGCAACGGCGGCCCGCACGCCGCCTACCTGGCCTGCCGCGATTCGTTCAAGCGCTCGCTGCCCGGCCGCCTCGTCGGCGTGAGCGTCGACACGCACGGCCAGCCCGCCTACCGCCTCGCGCTGCAGACGCGCGAGCAGCACATCCGCCGCGAGAAGGCGACGTCGAACATCTGCACCGCGCAGGTGCTGCCGGCCGTGGTCGCCAGCATGTACGCCGTGTACCACGGCCCCGACGGCCTCACGCGCATTGCACAGCGCGTGGCCGTGCTCACCGCCATCCTCGCCAAGGGCCTGTCGCAGATGGGCCGCGAGCCGGTGAACACCACCGCCTTCGATTCGCTGACGATCCGCACCGGCGACGACACGGCCGCGATCATCGAGCGTGCGCAGGCCGGCGGCGTCAACCTGCGCCAGCGCCTGCAGCAGCACCTGGGCATTTCGCTCGACGAAACCACCACGCGCGCCGACATCGAAACCCTGTGGGCGCTGTTCGTGCCCGCCGGCACCGCGATGCCGCGCTTCGACGAGCTGGCCGAAAGCACCACGCCGCTGATTCCCGACGACCTGCGCCGCACCAGCGCCTTCCTCACGCACCCGGTGTTCAACACCCACAAGAGCGAAACCGCGATGCTGCGCTACATCCGCAGCCTCTCGGACAAGGACCTGGCGCTCGACCGCAGCATGATCCCGCTGGGCAGCTGCACCATGAAGCTCAACGCGACCAGCGAGATGATCCCCATCACCTGGCCCGAGTTCGCGAACATCCACCCCTTCGCGCCCGCCGACCAGCTGCAGGGCTACGCCCAGCTCGACGCGCAGCTGCGCGCCTGGCTCTGCGAAGCCACCGGCTATGCGGGCATCAGCCTGCAGCCCAACGCGGGCTCGCAGGGCGAGTACGCGGGCCTGCTGGCCATCAAGTCCTTCCACGAAGCCAAGGGCCAGGGCCACCGCAACATCTGCTTGATTCCCTCGTCGGCGCACGGCACCAACCCGGCCAGCGCCCAGATGGTGGGCCTGCATGTGGTGGTGACGGCCTGCGACGCGCAGGGCAACGTCGACATGGACGACCTGAAGCGCGCCTGCGAAAAGCACAGCGCCCACCTGGCCGCCGTGATGATCACCTACCCGAGCACGCACGGCGTGTTCGAGACCCGCGTGAAGGAACTGTGCGAACTCGTGCATGAGCACGGCGGCCGCGTGTACGTCGACGGCGCCAACATGAACGCACTGGTCGGCGTGGCCGCGCCGGGCGAGTTCGGCGGCGACGTGAGCCACCTGAACCTGCACAAGACCTTCTGCATTCCGCACGGCGGCGGCGGCCCGGGCGTCGGCCCGGTCTGCGTGGTCGAGGACCTCGTGCCCTACCTGCCGGGCCACGCCACGGCCGGCGTGCCCTCGAACGGCGTGGGCGCCGTGTCGGCCGCGCCGCTGGGCAATGCGGCCGTGCTGCCGATCAGCTGGATGTACTGCCGCATGATGGGCGCCAAGGGCCTGCAGGCCGCGACCGAAACGGCCATCCTCAGCGCCAACTACATCAGCGCGCGCCTGAAGGACCACTACCCCACGCTGTACGCGAGCCCCAACGGCCACGTCGCGCACGAGTGCATCCTCGACCTGCGCCCGCTCAAGGACACCAGCGGCGTCACCGCCGAAGACGTGGCCAAGCGCCTCATCGACTACGGCTTCCACGCGCCCACGCTGAGCTTCCCCGTGCCGGGCACGCTGATGGTCGAGCCGACCGAAAGCGAACCGCTGGCCGAACTCGACCGTTTTGTCGACGCGATGATCGCCATCCGCGGCGAAATCCGCCGCGTGGAAGAAGGCGTCTGGTCGAAGGACGACAACCCGCTCAAGCACGCGCCGCACACCGCCGCGAGCCTGCTCGGCAGCGAGTGGAGCCACCCCTACTCGCGCGAACTCGGCGCGTTCCCGCTGGCCGAACTCAAGCAGGCCAAGTACTGGCCGCCGATCGGCCGCGTCGACAACGTCTACGGCGACCGCAACCTGTTCTGCAGCTGCGTGCCGGTGGGCGACTACCAGGAAGCCGAAGAGGCCTGAGGGGACGCAGTGCCGCCGCTCAGCCTTCGCGGCGGTACATCGCCCACTTCACCGTGAGCAGGTCCGCCGCGATCTTCGCGGCGTTCACACCCGCGTAGGTTTCGGACGGATCGAACGCGAAGTCCGCCTGGTAGCGCTTGATGTGCGCGTAGTCCCGGTCGAAGGTCATCGGGCCCATGAGTTCGGTGGGGTCGGTGCCGGCGGGAAGCGCCAAAAATTTTTCGGGGTCGGTGGTGCTCTGGTAGAGATCGACGCTCATCAGGTTCATGGCTTGCCCTCGAAGTCTGGAGCGCAATCATCTCGGCCCTTGGCGCTGCATGCAATCGGCCAGCGCCTACACGGCGTGCAGGCGCGCAGCACGTGGGGCAGCGCCCCACCGTGCCTCAGGGTTGCTCAGGGCTGCTTCTTCTTCGCCACGTCGCCCGTGGCGATCCGTTCGCGAAAGCCGCGCAAACTGGCCTTCATCTTGCGCTCGTTCTCGGGCCCCATGCGCACCAGGATCTTCTGACCGGCCGAGAGCGATTCGAGCTTCGGATCGGCGTACTCGTAGCGCACCCAGGGCCGCTGCGAGGGAATGTCGCCCTTCACCTCGACCAGCTTCACCTGCACCGGCCCGGTGGGCTCGGGCGCCTGCAGCAGGTGGTCGATCACGGCGATGAAGCGGTCGTTGAAATAGCGCCCCGGGTAGCCCAGCTCTTCGTACGCCTGCTGGAACAGCGGGTACAGCCGCGCATACACCGCCGCCGCCTTGGCCGGATCGACCGACCCGGCCAGCATCACGATGCCGTTGTAGCGCGCCGCGTTGTTCGCCGCGATGGTCTGCACGCCGCCCTGCTGCGGCCCTTCGGTGATGAAGCGCTGCGGCGCGGGCTGCACCGGCCACTTGCTCGCGGGCGCCTGCTCGCGCGACAGGTTGTCGACCGTGGCGACGAAGCGCCGCGCCACGCCGTCGGACTGCAGGTAGGCCGCCACGGCCTTGCCGCCCAGCAGCTCGGTGAGCGCCTTCATCACGCGCGCATCGGAACTGGCCAGCGCGGGCAGCGCCGCATCGGGTGGGGCGAGTGCTTCGACCGGGTTCTGCGGGCCGATGGGCTCCGCGGCCTTGGGCGGCTCGGGGGGCGCGTCGTTCGGAGCAACGGCGGCCACGGGCGCGTTCGGCAGCGGCGCCAGTTGCTGCTGCTGGTACCAGCGCCAGCCGAAATAAGCCGCCACCAGCACGACGAGAACGAGGCCGATGATGGTGCCCATCGGCATTTCTTTGCGGGGTCGGAATTCGGGGGTGTCGCGGGGGGAGTCGGCGTCGGACATGGGCGGTTTCCTTTTGCGGGATGGCAGTGGGGAGACGAAAGGCAATGGTGCATCAGGATGGCCCGCAAGGGCCGCACGATCGCCACGTTCTCGTAACCCCCTGTGACGCCCCACCCGCGCCGAAGTTCAGTCGGTCAGCCCGTCACTCGCCGCCGATGCGCACCACATGCGCCTCGCGCGGATCGACGCGGCCCGCGTGCAGGTCGGCGATCACCGCCTGCGCATGCGCGAAGCCGCGGCCCTGCGCCAGCGTCATCCAGCGGTTGCCCGGGTGGCTCAGCTCGGCGATGAAGCGGCCCTGCGCTTCGTTGAAACGGCGGTTGACCTCCTGCGGGCCCCAGTCGGCATTCCGCTTGCGGATCTGCACGGGCGCGAAGTAGAGCAGCGGCGTGGGGCCGGGCAGCGCGCTGGTGTCACCCAAAAATTCGGTCTTCTGCGCCGAGCCCGCATAGCAGTCGTACACCAGCGCGTCGCCGAAGTGGTGGTGCACGGTGGCGCGCAGGTCGTCGTGACCCGCGAAGTCGACGTACAGCGTCGGCACGTCGGCCGCCAGCGTGGCGATCTCGCCGTAGGCCACCGTGCGGTCGTAGCAGCCCAGCGCGTCGACGAAGGCGCGGTTGCCCTGCGACGTGGCCGCGATCAGCTGCACGCCCTCGCGGCGGCCAAGGCAGAAGGCCGTGCCGAACGCGGTCTTGCTCGATGCGCTCGACACCACCACCTGCGTCGCACCGAAGAAGGCGTTGTCTTCCAGGAAGTCGGCCAGCATGAACGAGGTGATGAACAGCGGGCGCACCAGCATCTGGTAGTCCTCCAGCGCGGCGACGTAGCCCGCGTCGTGGCTGCAGCGCATGTACTGGTTGTAGGCCGACACCAGCTCGCTGCGGTGCGCCGCGCCGTCGTAGAAGCCGCGCGGCGTCACGCGCACGGGCTGCATGCGCAGGTGGCTCGCAATGGGAAAGTAGCCGTAGAAGCGCTCGCCCATCGCCACGCCTTCGACGTTCGACGCCACCACGTCGGCAAAACCCCAGGCCGGCATGTGGCCCCAGTCGGCGTCGCCGGTGGGAAAGAACTGCCAGTACTTCATCACTGTATCGCCGAAGGCCGCATAGGTGATGTTGTTGGTGGTGAGCGAGAAGCGCTCGATCTGCATCAGCACCTCGCCCGGGGCCAGGCTGCCGGCGTCCTGCGAGGTGACGATGCGGGTGGTCCCGAGGGCGTTCTTGCGCGTTTCGAGGCGGGTTAAAGTGAATGCGTTGTTCATTCGCAAACTGTAGGACGGCCCGCTTCGCCGCGGGTTCGGAAACCCGGTCCATGCCCGCCGCACCCCGCTCCAAGCCCCTGAAACGCCCCACGCAGGCGCGCAGCAAGTTCACCGTGCAGGCGATCTACGACGCCTTTGTTCGGATTTGGCGCGCGCAGGGCTGGGAGGGCGTGACCACGCGCGCCGTGGCGCTCGAAACCGGCATCGCGGTCGGCACCTTCTACGACTACTTTCCCGACAAGGAAGCGCTGCTCTCGGGCTATGTGCGCCACTGCGTCGAGGCGCTGCTTGCACGGCTCGACGCGGACGTGATCGTGCCTTCAGCCATCGACTGGCGCGAGCGCACGCAGCGCCTCGTGCGCCTCACCTGCGACACACGCATCGACGGACTGCCCGCCTTCGACCACGAGATGCTGATGCTCGAACACCGCGTGGCGGAGCCCAAGCACCACCGGCGCGTGTACGACGAACTGCTCGCGCGCTGGACGCAGGCCTTCACCGCCTGCCGCGACCTGCAGCCGCCGCCCTCGCCCGCCACCGTGCAGGCGCTGCTGACGGCGGCCTGGGGCGGGCGCCGCTACCGGCTGCTGGTGCAGCCCGACACCATCGACGACGCGTGGGTCGCCGAGATGGAAGCGATGGTCATGGCGCGGTTGGCTGCGCGCTGAGCGCCTGCAGCCACGCCAGCGTGCCCTGCAGCTCGGCCGGGCGGATCTCGTGCGCGCCCGGGAAGTCCGAGCCCGACAGCGCCAGCGGCAAGCCGCGCGCCAGTTCGCGCGTGGCCTGCGCGGCGCTCGGCGGAATCACGTTGTCGGCGCTGCCATGGCTCACCCACAGCGCCTTGCCGGCGAAGGCCTCGGGCGGCGCGATGTGCGGCACCACCTCGGGCAGCAGCCGGCTGTGCCACACCAGCGCGGCGCGCAGCTTCTCGGGCTGCGTGAGCAGCAGCGACAGCGACATGATCCCGCCCTGGCTGAAGCCGCCGACCACCACGCGTTCGGGCGGAATGCCCAATTGCTGCGACGCCGACGCGACCATCTCGCCGATGAGGAAGCGGCTCTCGCGCTCCTGTTCTTCGTCGATGCGGCGCCCGCCATCGGCCAGCACCTGGAACTCGAACCATGCGTAGGAACCAGGCGACAGCACGTACGGCGCGCGCAGGCTCAGCACATGGAACTGCGGCGGCATCGTGCGCGCCAGGCCGAACAGGTCTTGTTCGTTGCTGCCCACGCCGTGCATCAGCACGAGCAGCCAGGGGTCGCCCGCGGCGGGCTGCGCGGGGTGATGCAGGAAGTGAAGCGGCAAGTGAAGTGCGGTCATGGTGCGGGCGGCTGGATAGACTGGAGCGAAACGAAACGAAAGCATCTCTTGTTCATGCGACACCTCCGGGCCTTGAGCTTACTTCTTGCCACGATCCTGCCGGGCGTAGCGGCCATTGGCGCGCCAGCCACCGAGTTCAGGAAAGGCCCGGTGTGCCCCTTCGACGCGCGCGCGGTGCAGCTGCGCCCCAACCTCTGCGTGGGCTTCGATGCCGGCGCCTATGCGTCGCAACACAGCTACACGGAAGCTGGCAATCTGACCTGCGACGCCACCGCCACCGCAACCGCCGACACCCGGTGCCCCACGCTGCGCGTGCTGACGCGTGCGAACGGCCAGACGCGCACGCGCGTTTTTCCGGCGCCGCGGACCGCCTCGCTCGGCGACCCCAGCGACGCCTGCGTGATCAAGACGATCGCCGTGAATCGCAGCGGCACCCGCTTCGCACTCCAAGGCTAGGGCCGCGACTGCTTCGGCGGCACGGCGCGCTTCTCGGTCGAAGACGTGTTCGAACTGAAGCACGGCGCACCGGTGCTGGTGAAAAAGAACGGCGCCTACTTCCGCTGACCGCAGGGGTCAGCGAAAGCCCTTGGCCAGCGTCCGCGTGACCTCGGCCGACGACACCTCGCGGCAGCCGGTGGCGTTCTGCCCCGACCACAGCGGAGAAAAATCGCCACTGCCCTGTGCCTCGGCCTTGGCGCGCAGCGGTGTGATGCCCGAGGTGGCGAGCGGAAACTCCGGCGCCGGGCCGATGGGCCCCAGCTCGCGCATCACGCGGTTGACGATGCCGCGCGCCGGCCGGCCGGTGAACAGGTTGGTGAGCGCCGTGTGGCGCGCGGCCTCGCTCTTCAGCGCCGCGCGGTGCAGTGCACTGGTCATGGCCTCGGGCGTCAGCAGATAGGCCGTGCCGACCTGCACGCCGGCCGCACCCAAGGCCATGGCCGCGGCCACGCCATCGGCATCCGCGATGCCGCCGGCCGCGATCACCGGCACCTTCAATGCGCGCACCAGCTGCGGCAGCAGCGCGAAAGTGCCGAGCTGCTTCGTCAGGTCGTGCGACAGGAAGTGGCCGCGGTGCCCGCCGGCCTCGAGCCCCTGCGCGATGACCGCGTCGACGCCCTTCGCCTCGAGCCACAGCGCCTCCTCGACGGTGGTGGCCGACACCAGCACCTTCGCGCCCCAGCCGCGCACCTGCGCCAGCAGCGCGTCGGACGGCAGACCGAAATGGAAGCTCACCACCGGCGGCTTGAACTCGGCCAGCAGGTCGGCCACCTCGGCGCTGAACGGGTTGCGCCCCGGCCCGGCCGGAATGGTGGCGGGGTCGATGCCGAACTCCGCGTAGTACGGCGCGAGCGCGCCGCGCCACGTGGCTTCGCGCTCGTCGCTCGGCACCGGCGGCGTGTGGCAGAAGAAGTTGACGTTGTAGGGCTTGTCGGTGCCGGCGCGGATCGCCGCGAGTTCGCTGCGCATCGCGTCGGGGCTGAGCATCGCGCCCGGCAGCGACCCCAGCGCGCCTTCGTTGCACACCGCGATCGCCATCGCACTGCCTTGCGCACCGGCCATCGGCGCTTGGATCAATGGAAGTTCGGTGCCGAGGATCTGTTGCAACGTCGTCATTCGGGGTGCGCTCCTGTGTCCGTGTGTCGAATGACGGCATTCTCCGGCGAAGCCGGTGGGCGCTGCGGCTGCGGGGTCATCGCGGGCGCAGTCGCCCGTCGGCTCAGCGCGCCTTGCCGAAGTCCTTCAGCTTGAAATCGGTGTCGTCCTGATAGCCGTACAGGCGGCACACCGCGCGGAAGTCTTCCGCCGGAAAGCCGGTCCAGGCGTAGTTGCGGGTGCGGTGGCCCGTCTTGCGGTTCTGCACGTCGAACGAGAGCGAGGCCGTCGGCTCGGGCAGGCTGATCGTCTTGTGCAAGCTGGGCACGAACTTGAAGTCTTGCGTCTCAAATCGCCTGGAGGCACCGAACGCCGTGCGCACGACGATGGCCTCGGGCGTGAACTCGTAGCTCGACACGAAGAGGTAGTCGCGCCGCACCGCGACGATGACCACGAGCGCCAGCAACAGCGTCACCGCATAGAACAGCGGCGTGTTGATCGTGCGGTCGACCAGGAAGCGGTAGGCGTAGTTGAACACCAGCGAGGTCAGGCCGACCATCAGCACCAGCTGCCCGAGCTGCATCAGCAGCCACTTGGCCTTGTTCGAGACGGTAACGATCACGGCCGCTTTACTCCTCGCTGGTCCACTCCACCTGCACGCCCAGGCTGCGCAGGTTTTCCACGAAGCGCGGGTGCGCGCGCCGGATCGGCGTGGCGTTGCGGATCTCGGACTTGCCTTCGATGCTCGCGGCCACCATGAACAGCGCGATCGCCACGCGGATGATGTAGGGGCTCTCGACCACCGCCGGCGTGAGCGCGTGGCCGCCGAAGGTGATGAGCCGGTGCGGGTCGGACGAGAACACGTGCGCGCCGAACTTCGACAGCTCGCCGGTCCAGCCCAGCGCACCGTCGTACACCTTGTTCCAGAACATTGCGTTGCCCTGCGCGCGCACGCCCAGCGCAATGAAGATCGGCAGCAGGTCGACCGGGAAGTACGGCCACGGCGCGGCCTCCACCTTGGTGAGCACGTTGCTCGTGAAGGGCGTCTGCACCTTCAGCGGACCGGTGCGGATGGCGCGCGACCAGCCGTCGGCATGCTCGATCTGCACGCCGAACTTGGCGAAGGTGCGATCGATCAGCGGAAAGTTGCCGGGCGCGGTGTTGCGCACCACGACGTCGCCGCCCGTGATCGCGCCCAGCGCCAGGAAGGTGGTGATCTCGTGGAAGTCTTCGTCGAAGCGGAACTCGCCGCCGCCCAGCGTGCCGCCGCCATGCACCGTGAGCCGCGAGGTGCCCATGCCCTCGATGCGCACGCCGATCATGGCCATGAAGCGGCAGAACTCCTGCACGTGCGGCTCCGAGGCCGCGTTGGTGAGCGTCGAGGTGCCGCCCGCGGCAGCCGCGCACAGCACGAAGTTCTCGGTGGTCGTCACCGAGGCGTAGTCGAGCCAGTGGTCGGTGGGCGTGAGGCGGCCGGGGGCATACACCAGCAGCGAGCCCTCGGTGCGCTCCACCTCGCCGCCGAAGCGCTGAAACACCTCGACGTGCGGATCGATCTCGCGCACGCCCAGCGTGCAACCCTTGACGTTGTCTTCCAGCCGCGCCACGCCGAAGCGCGCCAGCAGCGGCGGCACCAGCATGATCGACGAGCGCATTTCCTCGGGCAGCCGGTGGCGGGCCGCGTCGAAGGCGGTTTCGCGGTGGTGCAGCTCGAGCGTGCCGCTCTCGTGGTCCATGCGGACCTCGCTGCCCAGCGTGCGGAAGATGTCGAGGATCTTGCGCACGTCGGTGATGTCGGGCACCCCGAGCAGCCGCAGCGGTTCGCCGGTGAGCAAGGTGGCGCAGAGCACCGGCAGCACCGCGTTCTTGTTGGCGGAGGGAATGATGCGGCCGCGAAGGGGCGTACCGCCGTGCACGATGAGGTTGGACATGAAGGGGGCGAACAGAGGGGCAAAGGCACGAACTGTTCGCGCCGGACGGCGGAACTTTACCGTTGGAAACGACGGGTTTCCGGGGGCTCAGTTGTAAGAATTTGGAAACGCACGCGGCGCGCAGGTGCGGCCGCGGCGTGGCCTGGGCGGCCCCGGGAGGCCGGTCAGGCCTTGCGCTGGAAGCCCGGCGCCTGGTCCACCTCGGTCGGCTTGTAGATCTTGTGCGCCGCCGTCGCGGTGCCCGCGTCGGCCACCACCAGCAGGCGCCACAGCGGCTCGCGCACGGCGCACAGGCTTTCGTCGGGCGTGAGCGCGAAGGTCGGCAGCGCTGCGGCGGTGCCCTTCACGACCACCTTGAGCAGCATCGCGCCCTTGGCGTTCGACACCTCGATGTCGTAGCCCAGCGCCTTGCTCGTCACGTCTTCGGCGTTGTAGCCGTAGCCCTTGAAGTGGCCCATGACATAGGCCATGGCGGCGGCCTGGAGCGCGTCGGGCGTGGTGGGGCCGGCCGGGGCTGCGTCGGCTTCCTCGTCGGGTGCCACGCCGCCACGGGCCTTCGCGGCCGTGATGTCGGCCTCGGTCGGCACCCAGCCGCGCGCACCGCGCACCAGCACCGCGAGCTGCTGCTCGGGTTCCCAGCTCGCCACGTGCCAGTCGGCGTCGTCGCGCACGCGGGTCGACACCTTGGCGCTCTTGTTGCTCTCGAGCTCGGCAATGGCGACGCGGTTGGTCTGCAGCACGGCGCGGAAACCCTGGCCGGCGTCGAAGGTGCGCTTGAGCAGCGCCAGACGGTCCTTGGCGCGCTGCGCCTGCTGGGCACTGCGCACGCCGCCGCCGGGGCGGCGCTGGGCGTCGAGCGATTCCAGATAGAACCAGCGGCCACCGGCCGCCACGCTCACGTACTCGCCCCAGATGGTGGCGATGACGTTGTCGCCCGTGGCGAGCCAGGCGTGCTCGAACGGCTTGTCGCGTGCGTCGAACACCCCCATCTTGGCGACGATTTCGACCGGCGTGAGGCGCGGTCCGGAGAGCCGCATCTCATCGATGGCGGCGAGCACGGAGGGGTCGACTTCCTTGTCCATTCAGCGGAATTCTGGCGAGTTGTGAGGGGGTGGGAGTATGCCGCATCGGACCCCGACCCCGGGTGCGGCGGGCCCCGCCGCGTGTACCCTGCGTGCCTTGAAAGCCCCCGCATGCACGACCTGCTGACCTCCTATTTCTGGCATGGCGACACGCTGCGCAGCCGCAGCGTGGGCGGCGTCGTGCACGCGGCCCTGCTCGACGTGCCCGAGCCCCCGGCCCGCCTCGTGGCCGATTGGCAGCGGGAGATCGCCACGAACGTGCCGCTCGAACCCGGCGATGTCGAACCCATGCCCCTGGCCCGCGCGCGCACGCGCTGGCCCGACTACGCGCTGTGCGTGCAGTCGATGTCCGACTGGCTGGGCACGCTCGGCATGCCCGCCTCCCTGCTGCCCGCCAGCGACGTCGCCCTGATGGCCTGCCGCGGCGCCCGCTACCACCACGACGGCGCGCAGTACGGCGGTGCGGCCTTCTGCAACCTGTTCCTCAGCGAAGACAAGGGCCTGGACGTGCATTTCCCCGTCACGGGCCAGCGCATTGCGCTCACCCGGGGCACTGCCCTGCTGTTCGACACCGGCCAGCCTCACGCCGTCGTGCCCCGCGGCAGCGACCACGGCTTCGATGCGGCCGATTTCCCGGAGAGCCAGGACCTCACGCAGCTGTTCCTGACCTGGGAGCTGTCGATCGAAGACGCGCAGCTGGCGCGCCTGCTCGGCGTCGGCTTCGATGTCGATCCGGTCACCGCGTCGCGGCTCGAGGAAGAACAGGTTTGGGTGAACGGCGAACCGGCCGAGGTCTGCGCGAGCTCCGGCCGCTGGCGCAGCGCCCCGTAGCAATCAATCACCCTGGCGGTAGTGAGTCCCCGGCCGCGCCGCCGAATCGATGATGTCCCGCCACGACTTTCCCGCGCTTCGCAGTTGCTCGATCGACGGACCCAGCGTGTTGCCATAGCGGCCGTGCGACCTGGCCTCAAGGGCCTGCAGTTCGGCTGACGGCGTCAGCGCGCGGTAGTGCAGCTTGAGATCGTCCCGCTTCGCGAAGATCCACCGCGCCACCTGCTCTTCGCCCACACCATCGGCCAGCATCCGCAACGCGGCAGGCCCGAGCGCGGCCACGGCCGCTTCATAGGTCTTGCGTACGTTGGGGTCTGCCATGCGGAATCAGGGATGGATGTGACGGGCGATTCGACCCATTGTGCATACGACGCGCACGCTACAGTGGCCGTCTCTTCCTCCCTTTTCGTGCATGCCCGGAGCCCGACGATGCGCTACCTCTTCAATGTGTTCGGCCACACGCTGCGCGTCGAAATGATCGATGCCCGCTGGCGCAGCCACTGGGTCGGCGCCGATGGAAAACTGGGCCCCGCCCAGCTCGCGATTCCCCCCGATGTGGCGCCGGCCGACCTCGCGCAGTACCTCTACGACATCTATCACGAGAACGCGACGCCGACGAACGGCGATGTCTTCGAGATCGGAGCGAAGTGAGCGTGGCGCTGCTATCGCTGCGTCGTCACCTTCGATGACGTGCGAAACGCCAGCCAGGCCACGCCGCCAAACGCCAGCACGAAGACGAGCAGCGGCCCCACCTCCCTGGCCCTGAAGCCCTCGCTCACGAGGTTGGCGAGCAAGCTCCACGGCACCAGCGGAAACGCAAGCAGCACCACCACCGAAGGCACATGCGCGTGCGACGGATAGAGAACCAGCGCGAGGCCCGTCGCTAGAAGGCTCGCCACCAGGTACGCGAGCAGGAGCTTGAAGACCACTTTCATGCGGCGATTCTGACCGCCCCGCTTCCCCGGCCGGCGTGACAGATGCCACGCCGATCTGCTACACCTTGCAGTACTCACCTCATCCGTGCGCAAGGAGATTCGACCGATGGCCACAGGCAAGAAGCGCGTCGCCGCGAAGAAGCAAACACCCGCTGATACCCAAGTCCCCAAGATGCCGCATGGCGTGCTGACGCCGACGCTGTCGTCCACCAGCGTGCGGCTTCATGTGACGGGGCAGATCAAGCTCCTCAACAGCTGGGTCGAGATGCCGCCCGAGATGGCCGCGGCGATGGTGGCGCTGCCGAGCGCAGGCCCGGTGCCCGGCAGGGCCTCACCCGCCCTCACCGCCGCGCTTGCCGGCACGGCCGACGCGCTGTGCACGAGGCTCTCGCCGGTGTCTGCCTTCGGGCTCGCGCAACTCCAGCGCCTGCCGATGGACGTGGAAACCTCGATGGACCCGCGCCTGCAGCTGGCGGTAATGAACCGCCGCGCGGGCAAGCAGAGCATGCCCATCTCGTCCGCCGACGGCGACTCGGTGCCGGTGGTGGCGCGCGTGACCAGCCACGCCGAGTGGGCGGACATTCCGGACGTCGATGCGGGCTCCGATATCGGCACCGCGGACGACGGCACGGTGCTGGTCACGGGCCGCATTCCGCTCGGCAAGGCAGAAGCCATTCGCCAGCATCCGGCCGTGCTCAGCATGAAGGCCTCGCAGCCCGTGCTGCCCGCCTTGAACAACACGATTGCCTCGATGGGCGTGCAGGCCGGCAACCCCGCGCTCGCCGGCACAGCCGGTGGCAGCGGCGTGGTGATCGGCGTGGTCGATTCGGGCGGCGACTTCGCGCACCAGAACTTCGTCAAGGCCAACGGCAAGACGCGCCTGCTGGCACTGTGGCAACAAGGCGCGCCGGCCAAGGCCAACAGCCCCTACGGCTACGGCCGGCTCTTCGAGGCGGCGGACATCGACAAGGCGCTGAAGAAGGCCGACCCGTACAAGGCACTGGGCTACGACCCCGGCGCGGGCAGCCCGGGCAGCCCGGGCTCGCATGGCACGCACGTCATGGACATTGCCGGCGGCAATGGCCGGGGCTCACTGCAACCCGGCGTGGCGCCCAAGGCCGATCTGATCTTCGTCGAGATGTCGGCCCGCGACATCGCGTGGACCGGGCACAACGCCGTGTTCAGCTCCTTCGGCGATTCGGTGCAGATGCTCGAAGCCGTGAAGTTCATCTTCGACCGGGCCGGCGACAAGCCCTGCGTCGTCAACCTGAGCCTGGGCACGAACGGTGGCCCGCACGACGGCACCTCGCTGGTCGAGCAGGGCTTCGACGCGCTGGTCTCGCAAAAGCCCAACCGCGCGATCGTCCTGGCGGCCGGCAATTCGCAGGAAGACAACACGCACACGGCGGGCACCGTGCCCGGCAACGGACACCTCGATGTGTCGTGGACCCTGGTCAACGGCAGGGGCGGCGAGTTCGAGCTCTGGTACGGCGGCAGCCATCGCCTGCGCGCCGAACTGCTGGGCCCCGACAACGAGGTGCTGGCCAGCGTGGCGCCGGGCGAAAACTTTCCGCTCGGCGCGGGCAACGGCGAGATCGCCGCGTTCCTCAGCAGCCGCATCACCGACCCGAACAACAAGGACAACGTGATCGGTATCTGGCTGGCGCCCAACTGGCCCGACGGCGAGTTCAAGGTGCGGCTGCACGCCCTGGCCGCCGACGAGGTGCCGTTCCATGCGTGGCTCGAGCGCCTGGACATCGGCCAGTCGTACTTCGGCAACCCCGTGAAGTCGCACCTGCTGGGCTCGCTGTCGACGGGCAAGCTGTCGATCGTGGTCGGCGCGTACGACGCACGCAAGACGGGTGAACCGGCCGCCAGCTTCTCGAGCGCGGGCCCGACGCGCGACGGCCGGCCCAAGCCCGAGGTCAGCGCACCCGGCGTGCAGGTGAAGGCCGCGCAGTCGCGCACGAAGGACGGCATGGTGAAGAAGTCGGGCACCAGCATGGCGGCGCCGGCGGTGACCGGGCTGGTGGCGCTGATGCTGGCCAAGGCCCACAAGGACGGAAAGAAGCTGACCATCGCCGACATCCGCGCCAGGCTCAAGGCAGGCGTCAAGCCCGGCACGGGGCCGGCCGGCTGGGACCCGCAGCGCGGCGGCGGTCGCGCCGGCAGCGGCGCCATCTGACGATTCACCCATGGCCCCCACTCCCGGTGCGGTTGTGCCGAACCTGAACGGGGGGTGTAATCTGTGTTCCGACCCCCATCTGCCCTCTCATGACCATCGATCTGCGTTCGCTCAAGAAGCTCGACTTTTCGGCCGCCCCCGCGCCGGTGTCGGGCGAGCGCGTCGTCGTGCTGGTCAAGCTGTGCGAGGGCGCCGAGCGCCCGGACTACATCGCCGCGCGCGCCGACATTGCGCCGGGCCTGTTCTCGGCGGAGATTCCGCTCGACAAGCTCCAGCAGCTCGAAGCCGACCCGGCCGTCGAATCGGTCGAGCTGTCGCGCCGCCTGCCCAACATCTCCTGACACGCGACCCCGCGGGGTCGCTCCTTTCGCGCATGCCATGCCGGCAGGCGCCCGCACACGCGTGCACGACAACCCCTCCCAAGGAACATCCATGAGAGCGCTCGACGATGCCGCGCGCGCGGCGGTCCGATCGGTGATCGCGGCCCATCAGGCGCAACTGGCCGCCCTGCCCGGCTACGTGGCGGCGGAGCCGGGCTTTCCGCTGGTCGATGGCCGCTTCCTGCGCGAGCCCGCCGTGATCGTGCTGGTCGACCGCAAGCGCCCCTTGTCGGAAGTGCCACCAGCCGAGCGCGCGCCCCGGCAGCTCGGCCCCTACCGCGTCTGCGTGATGCAGGCCGACCCGGAGCGGCAACTGGCCGCCAGCGCGGACTTCGAGGACACGGTGAACGCGCTCGCCGAAGCGGCCGTCAACCTCGTCTACAAACCGCCTGCAGGCCAACCCATCGACAAGCCCTACAACGTGAAGCAGCCCTTCCTGTGCCACGTCGGCCCCGACGCCGGGTGGCCGGTGCTGCGGCCCTTTCTCGAAGGCACCACGCGCTCGCTGTCGGTGGCGATGTACGACTTCAACGCCGACCACATCGCGCAGGTCTTCATCGACCTCGTGCGCGACGGCGGCATTGAGGCGTCGCTGAGCTGGGACGACGGCATGACGAAGGAAGAACAGGTCATCCGCAAGAAGCTGCGCACGCTGCAGCAGGAGGCCGACCTGACGGCCTGGCTCGTGCAGTGCGGCAAGGGCCGCCGCTTCGCCAGTGCGTACCACGAGAAAGTGGCGGTGCGCGACGGCAAGGCCTTCTGGCTCTCCAGCGGCAACTGGAGCAAACGCAGCCAGCCTGACATCGACCCCGTGGGCACGCCCGCGCAGGCCAAGGGCATGTTCAGCAAGGGCAACCGCGAGTGGCATGTGATCTGCAACGACGCCGTGCTCTCGAAGGTCTTCGAGAAGTACATCCGACACGACCTCGCCGCGTCCGCGAAGGAAGAAGCCGACGGCGCGGCCGATGCGGCGCTGGACGTGGCGCAAAAGCCCACGCTGCCCGATGTGTTCGTGCCGCTCGATCACCTGCTGGAACAGGCCGTGGCATTCGCGGGGCCCGTCGTGCCGGTCGAACCTGCGCGGCTGCCGTCGGTCAAAACCACGGTCAAGGTCCAGCCCGTGCTCACGCCGGACAACTACCTGCCGCACATCAACGCGCTCATCGACAGCGCGCAGACCTCGCTGTACCTGCAGTTCGCCTACATGACCTGGAGCGATGCCGACAAGGACGCGGACTTTCGCGCGCTGCTGCGCAAGATCGCTCAGCGCAGCACCGAGCCGGACCTCGACCTGCGCATCATCCTGGGCAGCACCAGCGCGGCCGAGAACATCCGCAAGCTGGTCGAGGCGGGCTGCAGCCAGGAGGTGTTCCGCGTCCAGGGCAGCATCCACAACAAGGGAATCATCGTGGACGGCCAGACCGTGCTCGTGAGCAGCACCAACTGGTCGGGCGACGGCGTGCTGCGCAACCGCGATGCGGGCCTGATCATCCACAACGAGGACGTGGCGCAGTACTACCAGCAGGTCTTCCTCGACGACTGGGACTCGCGCGCCAGAAGCCGCGTGGACGACGACCCGCCGGTGACGCTCGCCTCAGCCGATGCGCCCACGCCGCCGGGCATGGTGCGGATGTCGTGGAGCGACTATCACGGCTGAGGTGGCGCAGCGCCCGGCGCGGCCTCGATGAAATCCACCGAGTGCAGCACCCGCCGCAGCTCCGGATCGTCCGAGGCCTGCCACGCCGGCAGCTGCGCCAGGAAGTGCGCGATGAAGCGCGCCGCCGCGTGCGACGGCGCCTCCTGCGCGCGGCGCACGATACCGACGACGTTGCTGTGGAAGCGCTCGCGCAGCTGCAGCGTCACGAGCGCATGGCGCAGGCTGTCGGTTTCCACCAGCGGCCAGGGGCAGAAGGTGAGCATGTCGGTCTTGCGCACGAGGCCCAGCATCATCGAAGGCGAGTGGGCCAGCTGGATGCGCTGCACGGGCGCGGCCAGGCCGTGCTGGCGGAACAGGTTGTCGAGAAAGCTCGCGCCCTCGCCCGGCGTGAAGTTGAGCACCCAGTCGTCCTGCAGCAGCTCGGCCATCGACTGCGCACCGGCCCGTGGATGGCCGCGGCGCGCCACCACCGTCATGTCGTAGCGGAACAGCGGCTGCGCCTGCAGCCCCTGCATGGCCTCGTCGGGGCCGATGCGGCCGATCAGCAGGTCGAGGCTGCCTTCGCGCAGCCTCGCGTAGCTGAGCGCCGACAGGCCGTCGAACATCTCGAGCTGCACATGCGGCAGCTCTTCGCGGAACAGCGACACCACGCGCGGCAGCAGGGTCTGCGTGACCCAGGGCGTGATGGCCACGGTCAGGCGCTGCTGCGCGCCGGTGTCGCGGTGGCGTGAAAGCGTGTCTTCGGCCTGGCGCAGTTGCGCCAGCACGCGCTGCGCATGCGCCAGCAGTTCCTGGCCGGCCGGCGTGAACCCGATGCCGCCGCCGTGGCGGGTGAACAGCGCCACCTGCGCATGCGCCTCCAGCTCGCGCAGGCCCTGCGTGACCGTGGCCTGGGTGACACCCAGCGCCCGCGCGGCGGCGCGGATGCTGCCCTCGGAGGCGACGGCGGCGAGATAGCGGAGCTGGTGCAGCTTCATGGCGGTCGATTATCCGCAGCCCTCCGCAGCGACAGGCGCAGCCCGCCTCCGCATGGCGGCGCCTGTCTGCCCCCACAGGCAGGGAATTCCTAGACTCGCCGCAAGACAGCAAGGAGACAGATTCCCCATGACGACCTATACCGTCGACAACGCCGCCGCCCTCGACAGCGTGCTGCCCGCCGTGCGCGAGGTCGCGCCCGAGATGGTCGGCCTGCGCCACCAGATCCACGCGCACCCCGAGCTGGCCTACGAAGAGCACGTGACCAGCGAGCTGGTGGCCACACGCCTGGCCGAATGGGGCTACGAGGTGCACCGCGGCCTGGCCGGCACCGGCGTGGTCGGCACGCTGAAGTGCGGCACCGGCACGCGCCGCCTGGGCCTGCGCGCCGACATGGACGCGCTGCCGATTCAAGAGGCGACCGGCCTGCCCTACGCCAGCCAGGTGCCCGGCAAGATGCACGCCTGCGGCCACGACGGCCACACCAGCATCCTGCTGGCCGCCGCGCGCGTCATCGCGCAGGAGCGCAGCTTCGACGGCACGCTGCACCTGATCTTCCAGCCGGCCGAGGAAGGCCTGGGCGGCGGGCGCCGCATGGTCGAAGAAGGCCTGTTCGACCGCTTTCCCTGCGACGCCATCTTCGCGCTGCACAACATGCCGGGCTTTCCGGCGGGCAAGTTCGGCTTCAAGGAGGGTTCGTTCATGGCCTCGTCCGATTCGGTCACGATCACGGTGAACGGCCGTGGCGGGCACGGCTCGGCGCCGCACCTGTCGGCCGACCCGGTGGTGGCCGCGGCGCACATCGTCGTGGCGCTGCAGACCATCGTGTCGCGCAACGTCGATCCGCGCGAGATGGCGGTGGTCTCGGTGGGCGCGATCCACGGCGGCGACGCGCCCAACGTGATTGCCGACAGCGTGCAGATGCGCCTCACGGTGCGCGCCTACCGCCCGGAGATCCGCGCCATGCTGCGCGAGCGCATCACCGAGCTGGCGCAGGCGCAGGCGGCCACGCTCGGCGTGAAGGCCGAGGTGGACTACCACTGGCGCTACCCCGCGCTGGTGAACGACGAAGCATCGACGCGCTTCGCACGGCAGGTCGCGCGCGACTGGCTGGGCGACGACGGCCTGCTGCCGGCGCTGGCGCCGCTCACGGGCAGCGAAGACTTCTCCTTCATGCTCGAGCGCTGCCCGGGCAGCTACCTGATCGTGGGCAACGGCGAAGGCGAGCACCACCGCACCGGCGGCTGCATGGTCCACAACCCCGGCTACGACTTCAACGACGCGATCCTGCCGATCGCGGCCAGCTACTGGGTGCAGCTGGTGCGCCGCTTCCTGAGCGCGCAGGCCTGAGAAGGCCTTCTCCTTTCCCACCTTCCCGTACTGGAACCGCGATGACCCGTCTTCCTTCCTCCGTTTCGCGCCGCGTGGCTTTGGGTGCGCTTGGCGCCGCCGCCCTCTGCGCCGCTGCACCCGCGTTCGCGCAGGGTACCTACCCGGCCAAGCCGATCAAGCTGCTGGTCGGCTACGCGCCGGGCGGTTCGGTCGATATGGCCGCGCGCGTGGCGGCGGACATTCTTTCGGCCAAGCTCGGCGCGACGGTGGTGGTCGAGAACGTGACAGGCGCCGCAGGCGTGGTCGCGGCGCAGCGCGCGGTGAGCAGCCCGGCCGACGGCTACACGCTGCTGGCCGGCTCCAGCAACGAGATGGCGGCCACGGTGCTGGTGAACCCGGCGCAGCGCTACGACCCGGTGAAAGACCTGACCCCGGTCAGCCTGCTCGCTGTCGCACCCGTGCTGCTGGTGGCGGGGCCGAAGGTGGGCGTGAAGAACCTCGACGAGTTCATCGCGCTGGCCAAGCGCAACCCCGGCAAGTACAGCTACGGCAGTTCGGGCGTGGGCTCGACGCTGCACTTCGTGGGCGAACAGATCAAGCAGCGCGCGGGCCTGTTCCTCACGCACATTCCTTACCGCGGCACCGCGCCGCTCACGAGCGACCTGGTCGGCGGCACGCTCGATTTCGCGATCGTGTCGCCCACCGCGGCTGCGCCGTTTCTCCAGGGCGGGCGGATCGTGCCGCTAGGTGTTTCGTCGGCCAAGCGCTTTCCCGGCTTGCCGCAGGTGCCCGCGCTCGGCGAGCATCCGCAGCTCAAAGGCTATGAGCTGAGCGGCTGGTTCGCGCTCGCGGGCCCGAAGGACCTGCCCGCGCCCATCGTGCAAAGCCTGCGCGCGGCGCTGCAGGCCGGGCTGGCCGACCCGGCGATCCGCCGCCGGCTGGAAGAAGGCGGCGCCATTCCCGCCACAGGCAAGGAAGACCTCGGGCAGATCATGCGCGAGGACACGGCGAAGTACGCGACGCTGGTGAAGTTCGCGAACATGCGCGACTGACCTCCGGCTGTTTCAGCGCGGGGGGTCGCCGCCCTGCCGCTCTTCCACCCACCACTTCGATTCCACGGCATTCATCGCACGCGCGTTGGCGATCATCTCGTCGATCTGCGCGCGCGTGGCCGGCGAATCCACCATCCATGCGGTCTGCACGGCATGCGCCGGGCCGTCGGCGGCCAGCCGGTACTCCAGACAAAAACGAACCTCATTGCTCATCGGTGATCGAACCCTCTTTCTCTGCACCGATTCTGTCTGACTCAAGTGAAACAGAACGCATCTTCGATGCGTCGCAGCCACAGGAAGCGATGGCGTTTTGAGGCCATTCGTTCACAATGATTGCACCGTTGTTGCAGCGGAAAGGAGTGTGAAATCATGTTCGACTTCTTGTTTCGGCCCACCCACACGGCCTATTTGAAACGTGCCTCGGCACTGCTCGAAGAGGCCCAGATGGCGCGCATCGAACACCAGGCTGCCGCAGAGCATCACAGCGCCCTCGCCCGCATGTACGCGGAACGCGCCCGGCGGCTCGAGAACGAGCTGTACCGGCAACCGCGCGCCACGGAGCACGGAACCGAAGCGGTCGCGGTTGCGGTGGAAGACCGCCCGCAGCTGTACTCGCTCGACGGCAGCCGCAAGGCGACCACGCATCCGTCCGGCAGCTGACGCCGGCCTGCGCGATCGCTTCGACGTCGCGCCCTGCGACAAGGGCGCGGCTGTGCCGGCACAGCGGTGATGTAATCCGGCTCCCCGGTCATCACCGCGAGAACCTCATGCGCCTCATTGCTGTC
Source organism: Variovorax sp. YR752 (assembly GCF_943372545.1). NCBI lineage: Bacteria > Pseudomonadati > Pseudomonadota > Betaproteobacteria > Burkholderiales > Comamonadaceae > Variovorax > Variovorax sp. YR752. Next base: position 22,647 of record NZ_CALRZC010000103.1, read on the forward strand.
CCGCTGCTCGCCGCCTGCGCGGCCTTGGTCTTCTCCTCTGCCCACGGTCAGGCCGCCGCGCCTTACGACGGCCCGCTGTTCGACACCCACCTGCACTACAACCAGGAAGCCTGGGACGGCAACACCGGCCCCTTCCCGCCCACCGAGGCGCTCGCGCGCATGCAGCGCAACCAGGTGAAGGCGATCGTCGCGAACTCGCGTCCCAACGCCGGCACGCAGACCCTGGCCGCCGCGCGCGAGACACGCGCCGCCGGCGTCACCGTCGTGCCTTTCGTGCGCCTGTACCGCAATCGCGACGACTACAGCAACTGGTTCCGCGACGAGACCATCTACGAGATGGTGCAGACCGAGCTGGCGCGCGGCACCGCCAGCGGCCCCTACCGCGGGCTCGGCGAATTCCACCTGTACGAGAGCGCCAACGCCAACGGCCCCGTGGCGAAGAAGCTGATCGCGCTGGCCGAAGAGAAAAAGCTCGCCGTGCTCGCGCACGTGGACGACGTGGCCGTCGACCTGCTGATGGCGAACGCGCCGTCGAAGGGCCGATCGCTGCGCCTCATCTGGGCCCACACCGGTATCGGCGGCACGCCGGTCGAGCGCGTGCAGGCGATGCTGGAGCGCTACCCGCTGCTGATGGGCGAACTCTCGTACCGCCCGGGCCTGACCTGTGAGGGCGGGCGCCTGTGCCCCGAATGGCGCGCGCTGATCCTCAAGTACCCGGAGCGCTTCATGGTCGGCTCCGACACCTGGGTCAACCAGCGCTGGAGCACCTACGACGAGATCATGCGCGGCTACCGCACCTGGCTCGGCGACCTGCCGCCGGCCGTGGCGCAGCGCATCGCCTGGGGCAACGCGACGGCGTTGTTCGACATGCGCTGAGGCAGACCCGCGCAGGATGTCTCAGGCTTCTTGAGTGGGCAGCGCGCGCACCTCGCGCAACCGCCGGTGCGCGGCGCCGTCCCACACCACGGGCTGCTGGTTCTTCGCGCACAGGTAGTGGTGCGTGAACACGCCGAGGTACGCGTCCAACGTCTGCTGCGCGGCATGCTCGCCAGCGAGGTCCATGCACATCGCAGCCACCTCGCTGGTACAGAAGTGGTCGTCGCGGCCGGAGTTGCGCAGCTTGTACTGCGTGATCTGCTCCGGCTGCAGGCTCAGCACCGGCAGCCGGTCGAGGTACGGGCTGCGGCGAAACATCTTGCGTGCCTCGCCCCAGGTGGCGTCGAACAGGATGAACAGCGGGCGCTTCGCGGCGGTACCGCCATCGACCGGGTCAGGCGACGAAGGAACAACGCTCAACACCACGCGCTCGGGCGCCGCGTACTGCCCCGGGAACACCACGTAGGGCTGCCACTGCGGGTCGCTCAGCAACGCCAGCAGCGCGGGATCGGTCTCGGTGCGGGCCCAGCCGAAGGCGAAGGTATCGGCCACCACATCGGCCACCAGCCACCCCGTGTTGGTGGGCTTGAGCGGCTCGATGTCGGCCATGAGCAGGCACACCCCCGCGCGCGTGGCCACCGGCGGGCGCACGGCGCACATGCAATGGCTGGGCACCAGGCGGCAGCCCGCACAGCGCTCGCGCTTGAAACCGCCACGGGCAAGAAAAGGCTTGGCGCTGCGCGCGAGGCGCGCGGCGCGAAGGAGGGAGACGGCATGAGGCATGCGGCGATTCTCGGCGCCGTGGCCGCCGCTTGGCAGACCCCGCCTTCACCAACGCTGCCGCGATGCCTCGGGATCAGGGCGCACGAACCGGCGTGACCTTGCGGATCAGGTTGCCGAAGGTGTCGGCCACGTACAGATTGCCGGCGGCATCCACCGTCACCCCATAAGGCTGCTTGAAGGTGGCCGCTGCGCCGACTCCGTCCTGCGAACCCAGCACACCGGGCTGGCCGGCGAGCGTGGAGACCACGCCCGTCGGCGTGATCTTGCGCAGCAGGCTGTTGCCCGTGTCGGCCACGTAGATGGTGCCGTCGCTGTCCACCGTCAGGCCGCCTGGCCTGCTGAACGATGCCAAGCCGCCAACCCCATCGGTCGCGCCGACCTGGCCCGAACCGGCCAGCGTCGTGACCACGCCACCGGGCGTGATCTTGCGGATCCGGTTGTTGCCGGTGTCGGCAACGTAAATGTTGCCGGCCGCGTCAGTCGCTATGCCGTAGGCCTGCCCGAAAGATGCCGCGGCCCCCGTGCCATCGGCAAAGCCTGCAGTGCCTGAGCCGGCCAGCGTGGTGACGTCGCGGGCAGGTGTGATCTTGCGGACAACGGCGCCAATGAATTCGAGCGCGTAGATGTTGCCGTCGGCGTCCGTGGCCACCGATGAGGGTGTATTGAACGTGGCAGAGGTGCCGTGGCCATCGAGCGACCCGATGGCGCCACTGCCCGCGAGCGTGGTCACGTCGGCCGCCGGCGTGATCTTGCGGATGCGGTTGCCGCCGAATTCCGCGGCATAGGCATTGCCCGCCGCATCCAGCGCAAGACCGGACAGGCCCGAGAACGAGGCTGCCGTGCCGTTGCCGTCTTGCGACGTACCGCTGCTGCCACCGCCCGCAAATGTAGTGACATCGCCGGCAGGCGAGATCTTTCGCACAAGGTTCGTTGCCGTATCCGACACGAGCAGGCTGCCGCTCTTGTCGACGACCACGCTGTACGGGAGATAGAACGACGCCGCGCTGCCGTTGCCATTGACCGAGCCGACCGTGCCGGACCCAGCGAGCGTGGACACCTGCGCCACCGCCGCCGAGCAGGCGACCGCCACGTCGCCGACGTCGGCCGAGGCCTTGCCGCTGCCCTTGGTCACGGTGCAGAACTGCCACTGGGGCTGAGTGCGCACGCTGACCTCGTAGGCCGAACCTTCGGTGAGCGCAGTGGCAAAGCTGAACTTGCCGTCGGCCGTGAGCTTCAGGTCGTCGCCCGCATTGTTCTGGAGCACCAGACTGCCGGCGAGGCCGGTGACGGTGCCACCGACCGTGTGGGTCGCGACGACGGGAGGCAGCGGCTCGGGCTGCGGCTGTGCCGGCGCGACGATCGGCAGGAAGCCTGCGCCACCGCCGCCTCCTCCACCGCCGCAGGCCGCCAGCAGCACGATCACACCGGCCATGGCGCCGCAGCGCCCGAAAGAACTCGCTCGCTTGGAAAGCATCACTGCCCCTTGGGGAAACCCGCTCTCCGGCTGGAGTGCCATCTGTTTCTGAATGTCTATTTTTGTAAGTGACGTACGCCGAGACCATCCCCGAAAACAAGTAAATACGGCGGCGCTTGTCCGTGCGGCCCCGCGAGGCAGGGGCGGACGAAACGTTCGAAAACAGGTCGTGAAAGAGACGGTGCGGCTCGCCCCCTTCGGGGCCGTCAGACCAACCGCAAGTCCTTCGCCGCCGCCCCGCCGAACACCTTCGCCCCCTGCGCCGGCGGCAGCCCGTACATGCGCTGGAACAGCCCGCCC
>NZ_CALRZC010000104.1:0-26009 GCF_943372545.1 Variovorax sp. YR752
CGCGATCTCGTCGCTCAGCCCGCCGCGCGCTTGCGCAGCACCACGCCCATGCCGTTGACCATGTCCAGCGGCAGCGCGCGGGTGATGTTCTGCTCGAACCACTGGATGAAGGCGCGTGCGCCCGGGTCCTGGTAGAAGGCGTCGACAGCCTTGCGGTAGGTCTGGAAACCCTCGCCGCCGAGCACCGCGGCGATCACCGCGTTCTGGCGGAAGAAGCCCAGCGGCGCCACGTCGATCAGGTCCAGCCCGGCGCTGTCGGCGGCGAGCTGAAGCTCGTCGACGCTGGCGGCAGCGTAGAACACCGTCTTGTCGCCGCCCTGCACGCGCGGGTCGTAGCCGAAGGTCGAATGGTCGAGTGCACCCTCGCGCGCGGCCAGCGCGTAGTTGGCGCGGCTGGTGTGGTCGATCACCATCGTACCGCCGGGGCGCAGCACACGCGCGGCCTCGCGGACGATGGTTGGCCAGTCGCGGAAATGCGGGATGACCCAGCGCGTGATCACGCCGTCGAAGCTGGCGTCGGCGAAGGGCAGCGCGTAGACGTCGCCCTGGCGCAGCGTGATGCGCCCGCCGCTGGTGTCGATCTTGTCGAGCATCGCCTGGCTGATGTCCACGCCGGTCACGTCGTGGCCGAGCGCGGCCAGCGCCTTGGTCAGCACGCCGGTGCCGCAGCCGAGGTCGAGCACGGCGCTCTTCGGCGCGATGCGCTGCGTCAGCAGGCCGATGTACTCGCTGGTGACGAAGTGGGTCAGGTCGCTGGTCGAACTGGTCGTGCGGTCGTAGATCTGCGCACGCTCGGTCGAGGTCCAGGCGGCGGACTTGAAGGACTTGACGGCATCGAGGCCAGCGTTCGGGTTCATCGTCGGGCTCCGGTGATCAGGCCAGCGCGGCGGTCTTGCGCTGCAGTTCGCCGCACAGCGTCGGGATGCGTGCGAGCTGCGGGTACTTGTCGAGCAGCTTCTGCGCGCTGGCGTTGAAGGCCTCGGGCAGCGACCAGGCGGTGGTCGAGTTGTGGAACAGCGGCGTCTCGAGGATGGTCGCGGCGTCGCGCGGGTTGCCGCCGGCCATCGCCTGCAGGCACAGGTCGGTCGCCCACAGGTGCCAGCCGAGCTCGCTGTCGATGCTGACCGCCGCGTCGCGGTGCAGCGCCACGGCGAACTCGTCGATCGACAGCGCGGCGTCGCTGCCGCGGTGGCTGAACAGCGTCGTGCGGTCGATCACCATGCCGGCGTGGCGCACCGAGCCGCCGCCGTTGCCCGAGGCCGCCAGGCCGGCGAAGCCGACCGGACCGCGGGTGCGGCCGGCCGCCTCCAGCGCGCCGAGCTGGCGTGCCAGCGCCAGGCCGCTGCCGACCGGGAAGTAGACGTCCTGGTGCGCGATCAGGTGCCAGGCATGGCGCGCCTTCTGCGTGCCGAAGGTGTAGGCGGCGGCCGCGCTGCTCGCGCCCTGCACGGTAACGATCTCGGCGCCGATCTCCTTCAGCCCCGGCGAGCGTGCGATGTTCAGCTCGTACTGCCAGACGCGGTTGACCGGCACGATGACGCTGATCGGCGCCGCCGGGCCGCTGCCGCGCAGCGCCTGCATGTCCCACTTGCGGCAGACGATGATCATCTGGTAGCAGCCGAAGGTGCGCAGCGCGGTCTCCATCGGCACGCCGAGCAGCTCGGCCGCCTCGACGATCTTGGCGGCGAAGTGGGTCTGCGGCGGCTCGACGCGGTACTGGTCGGGCATGCTCGGCAGCCAGCCGGCGTCGAGGAAGGTCTTGAACGCCGACGCGGGCGAGTAGAAGCGCACATGGGTCTGGTCGAGCAGGCCCATGCTGTCGTAGCTGATGTCGCCGGCGACCATGCGCTCGATCACCGACAGGTGCGTCATGTTGGGCAGGCAGCAAACGATCTGCGCGTCCGCCGTGGCCAGGTCGTAGAGCGACTCGAGCAGGCGGGCCGGATCGCGCACATGCTCGAGCAGGTCGCCGATGACGATGGTGTCGAAGCCGCCCTCGAGCTGCGCCAGGTCGGCACGGTCGAGGTCGAACTGCACGACACGGTCGAGGTGCTGCGCGGCGGTGGTGGCCGCCTCGGCCGACATCTCCACGCCCCACCAGGTGACGCCGGGGTGCAGTTCCTTGAAGCGCTGGCCGAGGCGGCCGTTGGCGCAGCCGAGTTCGAGCACACGCTTCGCGTCGGCGGGAATCGCCTGCAGCAGCTTGATGTTGAGCCCGTCGTAGTAGTTGCTCATCGCCGGATTCCTCAGCCGTTGACCGCCAGCGCCTCGCTGCGCAGCGGCTGCAGGGCGTGCACGTTGCTCGGCGCGACGGCCAGTTCGAACGGATCGTCGGGCAGCCGCACCTCGGCCTGCATCGCCTGCGCGTGCATGCGCTCGGCTGGCGTGGTCTCGATCTTGCGCAGCGTCATGCGCATGAAGGCGGCCTTGTCCTGCTCGCAGGGCTGCACACGCTCGTCCAGGTAGGTGCTGGTGGTGATCTCGAAGCGGTGCTCGTACCAGCCGAGGTACCAGAACCAGTCGGTGTAGTAGGTCCAGCTGTTCTCGTTGAGCGCACGCACGTGGGTCGGGTCCTGCCAGGCCGAGCGCGCATGCTCGTAGGGCACCTCGATGCGGAACTCGCCGCCGGTCTTCAGCAGCTTCAGGCAGTTGCCCATCAGCGAGACCAGGTCGGGCACATGCTCGAGCACGTTGTTGGCGTTGATCAGCTCGACGCTGGCTTCTTCGAGCAGCAGCGCGCCCTGGGTGGGCGTGTGCGCCTGCAGCGGCAGGTTCAGCGGCTGTGCCAGGTCGAGCATCAGGTCGGGCTGGGCGCGTTCGACGATGTCCAGGTTCAGCCAACCGGCGTGGTAGTCCTTGCCGGAGCCGAGGTTGACCAGCGTCGGCCGCCACGGGCCGGTGTCGAGCCGTTTGGCGATCTCGCCGGCGTAGCCCTGCGCGAAGCCGAGCACGTCGGCATAGACCTCGATCGGGTCGACCGTGCGGAAGCGTTCCAGCCCGGCGCGCGCCGCCTCGTAGAAGGCCGGCGTGCCGAAGTCCTCGCTGAAGAACTGTTCCAGCTCCTCGCCCTGCAGCCACAGCACGCTGTCCTCGAAGGCCTCGTGCGGATTCGTCAGCGGCGTGCGCTCGGAGATCACCGGCGTGCCCAGCGACAGGCAGTGCGACACACGCGCCTGCTCGAAGCGGCAGCTCTCGTAGTAGTGCGCGTTGATGACCGCCTTGGACTGCAGGATGTACGCATCGCGCTCGGCGCCGTACAGCGCGCTGTCGAACATCGCGACGTTCACGCCGCAGGCCTCGATGCGATCGATCCAGGCCTTGCGGCGCTCGTTCATGCTGCCGATGAACAGCAGGTCGATCGGCCGGTCCTCCAGCGGAACCGGGTTCTCCGGCTGCAGGTAGGGCGCGTAGAGGATGGGCGCGACCGGCACGTCGGCCGGGTCGGCGGCATAGGCGCTCACGTTGCCGGCGTCGTAGTCGATCACCGCCGAGCGGCGCAGCAGCTCGAGGAAGCTGGGGTGCAGCTGCCGGCCGCCCGCGCCGAGCTGCTCGAGGTTGACGAATACGCAGGCATGGCGCTCAGCCGCGGCCGGCTTGAAGCCGTCGTGCGCGCCGAAGATGAAGTTGATGGCGCCGTGGCGCAACCGGTTCTTCGCGATCGTGACGTTGGCGCCGAGGCGGCGCAGCATCCAGCGGTAGTAGCGCGCCTGGTCGAGCAGGCCGAGCCAGTGGGGCGAGCCCAGGGGCTGGCAGATGCTCAGGTGGATGTCGGCGGTGGAGCTCATGCGCGGCTGCCTTTCGTGGTACGGACGCGAACCACCCGCGTGGTGGCCGCTGCCGGCAAGGTTAGGCGCCGAGCCTGTGGCGAAAGCGTGGAAGTGCGCCGGCAAAGCGCCCCATTTCGAGGCCGGGCGCGTCGCCGGGCTCAATTTCCGGGCTCACCGGTCGATAGGAGCAGGGTCGCCTGTCCGCCGCGAGTCCGATCGCTGCCCATGAGAACGAATCCCAACAAGAAGTCGTACCGTGGTGTCGAGATCGACGCCGAGCTCGTGCCCCTCGTGCGCCACATGCCGGCGGTCGATGCCACCCGCGAGTCGCTGCAGTCGCTGCAGGGCGTGTGGGACTCGCTGTCGCTGCTCGGCGAGCTGTCGGGCACTGGCGTGGAGATCGGCAGCATCCGGGCCGCGTTCGCCGCGCTGACCTCGCGCCTGGTCAACCAGCTCGGCCGGCAGGAACACCACAAGGCTGCGCTGGAACAACTGGCCAAGGCCCAGGTGACGATCGACATCCTGGTGCGCAACCTGTTCGAGCGCACCGCCGACATCGGCTTCCTGGCCACCGACGAGGACCTGCGCCGCTACGCGCAGGCCGACGCCGCCGGGCGCGAGACGCTGGCTCCGGCGCTGCGCGAGCGGCTGCGCGAATACCAGCTCAAGTACTCCGTCTACGACGACATCATCCTGCTCTCGCCCGGCGGCGAGGTGCTGGCGCGGCTGGACGAGTCGGCCGGCGTGCCGCGCACGCAGGACCGCACGCTGCTCGACGAGACGCTGCACACCACGCAGCCCTATGTCGAGGCTTACCGTGCCTTCGACCTGCGCCCGGCCAGCCCGCGATCCCTGGTCTACGCGGCGCGGATCGTCGGCGACGACGGGCGCACGCCGGTGGCTGTGCTGTGCCTGTGCTTCCGCTTCGAGGACGAATGCCGGCGCATCTTCCGCAAGTTCGTCGGCGAGAACGACTGGAGCGTGGTCGCCTTGCTCGACGCCGGCGGCGCGGTGATCGCCAGCAGCGATCCGTTCCAGGTGCCGCTGGGCGCGCACGTCGCGGCACCCGACGACGGCCAGGCCCATGTGCTGCGCTTCGCCGGCCGCCACTGGCTGGCCGTCAGCTGCGACGCGCACGCCTTCCAGGGCTACGCCGGGCCCGGCTGGCGCGGCCATGCGATGACGCCGCTGGAGCATGCCTTCGCGGACGGCGAAGACACCGGCGATGCCGGCGCCGACGCCGACACCCTGGCGCTGCTGCGCCACAGCCGCCGCCTGCACCCGGATGCGCTGCGCGAGATCGCCGGCGCGGCCCACCGCATCGAGGCCGACCTGGCCCGCGCGGTGTGGAACGGCAACCTGGCGCTGGTCGCCGGCGACGGCACCATCGGCAGCGGCGAGAACAACGCCTTCTCGCGTTCGCTGCTGCGCGAGATCGGCCGCACCGGCACACGGACACGCGACAGCTTCACGCAGGCGCTGGCCCAGATGAGCGACAGCGTCGGTGCCGCGGCCCTGCAGGGCACGCAGTCGCGCGCCGCACTGGCCGCCGACATCCTGGACCGCAGCCTCTACGAACGTGCCAACGACTGCCGCTGGTGGGCGCTGACCACCGCGTTCCGCACCGCGCTGGAGTCGCCCGGCGAGATCGATCCGTCGACGCTGGAGCGTCTGCTCGGGGCGATCCACGGCCTGTACACCGTCTACGCCAACCTGCTGCTGTTCGATCGCAGCGGGCGCATCGTCGCGGTGTCGCGCCGCGACGAGGCCGCGCAGCCCGGCGCGACGCTGGGCCAGGAGTGGGTGGCACGCACGCTGTCGCTGTCCACCACGCAGGACTACTGCGTCTCGGACTTCGCGCCGAGCGAGCTGTACGGCGGCCGCCCGACCTACGTCTTCAGCGCCGCCGTGCGCGGCCTCGCCGAACCACGGCAGGTGGTCGGCGGCATCGCCATCGTGTTCGACAGCGAGCCGCAGCTGCGCTCGATGCTGCACGACACGCTGCCGCGCGATGCGCAGGGCGAACCGCTTGCGGATGCGTTCGGCGTCTTCGTCGATGCAGCCGGGCGGGTGATCGCCAGCAGCCACGATCAGCCGGCAGTGGGCAGCCTGATCGACGCCGGCGGCGCACTGCGCGGCGGCGCCCGCAGCGCCCCGGTGAACGGGCAGCAGTTCCTGGTCGGCTGCGCGGCCGCCACCGGCTACCGCGAGTTCAAGGGGCCGGACGACCGCTACCGCGAACAGGTCACGGCGCTGGTGTTCGAGGCGCTGGGCGAGACCGCTGCCAACGAGGCCGGCGTCGCCGCGGCGCCGCCTTCACGCCAGCCGTCGGCCGCCGGTCGGCGCATCGACCTGGCCACCTTGCGCATCGGTGAGCAATGGCATGCACTGGTCGGCCGCGATGTGGTCGGCGCGATCGCCACCAGCCGACTGCTGCCACTGCCGGGCCGCGCGGGCCATGTGCGCGGCAGCGTGATGTTCCGCGACGCACCGATCGCCGTGCTCGAACTCGACCGGCTGCTGGGCGAGCGCGTCGATCCGGCGCCGCCGCAGTCGCGCCAGATCGTGGTGCTGCGTTCCGCACAGGGCGCGGGCCGCCACTTCGGCCTGCTGGTGGACGCGCTGGGCGACAACCCCGAGGTGAGCGACGATCAGCTGGTGCGCCTGGCCGAGGGCCGCTGGCTGCGCTCGCCCGGCGGCGCCGCGCTGATCGACACCGTCGTCGCTCCCGCCAGCGGCGCACCCGACCGCGCCCTGCTCACGCTGCTGTCCAGCGAGGCCCTGACCGGGCTGTTGCGCGCGGCCTGATCCGCTGCGCGCGGCCTTATGGCTGGCCGATCGACAGCTCGAAGGTCTTCGGCCCCGGAAGCACCACCGGCGAGAACCCCATGCCATGCATGCGCTGGAAGGTGAACTCGTTGAGCTGCAGCGTCGCGCCGTTCGACGCGGTCACCGTCGCCGCGGCACGAAACACGTAGCCGCGGCGCGGCTTGTTCGCGAACAGCGTGGTCGAGTACTCGGCGGCGCTGCCGATGCTGCGCTGCAGCCGCGTCCAGCTGCCGGCCGCGGTGTCGTTCGCAGTCACCGTGTTCGTCGTCTCGCTCAGGCTCGCGCCCAGCGGCAGCCATTGCGAGTTGCTGTCCAGGTTCCAGTTGCTGGCACGGGTGCCGACCGCCGGAAGCGGCACGGACTTGTCGATCGCATAGAAGCCGAAGCCGCCCTCGAAGTTGATCGCCACCAGCATCAGGTCGCCGCTGCCGGCACGGTAGGCGAACAGCCGATTCGCGGGCGCGCCGTTCTCGTAGGTAGCGAAGCCCTCGTCCGGACCGGAGGTCCAGGTGGGAATCGCGGCGATCAGGTTGTCCGGCACGGTCACGCAGACGTCGAGCGCCCAGGTGGTGTTGTCCTGGCAGTTGGTGCCACCGGTGAAGCGCCCTTGGTCGTTCAGCGTGGTCGTGCCTGCGGCGGCGACGAAGGCAGCGCCGGCCGGGTTCATGCCGAGCACATTCCAGGTGCCTGCCAGTTCAGCCAATGAATGCGCCTGGATCGGCAGGCCGATGAAGTGCCGCGCCACGCCGTTCAGCGTGCGGCGACCGAACAGAATGCCGGCGCGCGAGACCACCACGTCGGCGCTGAAGCCCGCCCCGGTCTCGGTGAAGCGACAGTTGCCGTTGGCGGCAAAGCTCGTCGCGCCGGCGTCGCTTCGATCGCCGGTGAGGGTCGCGGCGTCGAAGCTCAGCTGGCTGACCTGGTTGGCCAGGCTGCTGCCGCCGGCCGGCGCAAGGATGCGGAAATCGCCGCTGCGAAACGCGGCGCAGGTCGGCGCGGCCGGGCGCAGCACTGCACTCGCGGGCAAGGTGGCCACGGTGCCGGTCCCGGCTTCGATCATGGCGGTGGTCAGCCCGGCGAGCGTGTTGCCGCTGCTTCCGAGCGCCGCAGCAAGCGCCTCCAGCGCCTGGTCATGGGCATCCCCGGCGCTGCCGGCGGTGCTCGCCACGAGCGGGCCCGAGACCAGATCGCCGATCGCGGCGAAGTCGACGCCGGCGTCGGTCAGGTAGCTCTTCACCGCCGCCTGCGCAGCGTCAGCGGCCGCCGTGGTGATGCGCGCGGCATCGAAGGCGGCGAAGAAGCCCGCCGGCGAGCCGAGCAGCAGCCGCGCGAGGACCAGCTCGGTGGCCGGCGTGATGTTGGCGCGCACGCTGGCGCCGGAGCCATAGGCCAGGCCGTGCAGCGTCACATTGCCGCTCGTCACCCGCGCCACGCAAGGCAGCACGCCGCCGGCGATGGTGGCGCTGAAGCTGCCGTCGGCCGCCGTGGTGGCTGCGCCATTGCCGCTGGCGCACTCGAGTTCCACCGCAGCGCCGGCCAGCGCTGCACCGGTGGCGGCGGTTCCGTTCACCACCAGGTCGGTGGGCGCCGGCGGGTTCGAGCTGCCGCCACCGCCGCCGCCACAGGCAGCCAGTCCGAGCCCGAGCGCGAGCGTGAGGGCAGCAGCCGCCCTGCGGGCGAAGTGCGGGCCAGACTCCAAACCAAGCGAAGCATTCATTGCGGGCATCCTTCTGTGCAGTCGAGGAACGCTGCAGCGTGCCGACGCGAGCCGACATCGTCCTCACGGAAACCTCACGGCTCCTGCGGCACCGGCCTCAGCCCCCTAACCTGAAGCCCCGGCCGGCGCGCACAAGGCTGCTTTGGCAAGATGGCCGCCATGAGCAACGACGACCGGCCGTCCGGCAGCGGGAGCAGCCGGGGCGACGACGAGGGTGCCAGCTTCTGCTACCGCTTCGCCGGCGCCGAGTTCGACGAGCTTGCGCTGACGTTGCGCGTGGCGGAGCTCGAGGTCGCAGTCGAGCCGATGCCGCTGCGGGTTCTGGCCGAGTTGTTGCGGCGCCCCGGCGAGGCGGTCACGCGCAACGAGCTGCTCGACCGGCTCTGGCCGGAGCCGACCGGCGACCATGTCCTGACGAGCGCCGTCAACCGCCTGCGCAAGGCGCTGGGCGCGGAGGCGGCGGAGCGGATCGAGAGCGTGCCGCGGGTGGGCTACCGCTTTGCCGGCCCGGTCGAGCGCATCGCGGTCGGCCGACGCATGGCCCAGCCACTGGGCCTGCAAAGCGGACAACCGGTGCCCGGCCGCAGCGGCATGCAACTCGTGCGCTGCCTCGGCGGCCACAGCGCCGGCCCCGTCTGGCTGGCCCGCGGCGAGAGGCCCGACGAGCAGCGCGTCTACAAGTTCGCCGCCGATGGCGAAAGCCTGGCGACGCTCAAGCGCGAGTACACGGTGGGCCGCATGTTGCACCGCGCGCTGGGCGCGCGCGCGGACTTCGTACCGCCGCTCGGCGCCAACTTCGAGCACGCGCCGTTCTGGCTCGAAGCCGCCTACGCCGGCACCGACCTGCCGACCTGGGCGGCGCAGGAGGGCCGGCTGGCCCGATCGACCCGCGCCGAGCGCATCGCGCTGTTCGTGCAGATCGCCAACGCGGTCGCCGCGGCGCACGGGGTCGCCGTGCTGCACAGGGACCTGAAGCCCGCCAACGTGCTCGTCTGCGACGGCCCGGCCGGGGCGCAGATCCGCCTGGTCGACTTCGGCGCCAGCCGCCTGCTCCAGCCCGAGCGCTTGCGCTCGCTCGGCGTGACGGCGCTCGGCCTGACCGTCTCGAACGGCCCGGACGCCGCCGGCACGCCCTTGTACCTGGCCCCGGAGCTGCTCGCCGGCCACGCGCCGACGCTGGCCAGCGATGTCTACGCGCTCGGCCTGATGCTCTACCAGCTGCTCGTGGGCGACTTTCGCCGGCCGATGAGCACCGGCTGGCAGCGCGACATCGACGATGCGCTGCTGGTCGAAGACCTCACCGCCGCCACTGAAGGCCGCCCCGAGGCGCGCCTGCAGAGCGCGGCCGAACTCGCGCATCGCCTGGCCGCACTCGAAGCGCGCCGCGCCGAGCGCGAGCGCGCCGCAAGCGACGCGGCCGACGCCGCGCGCGCCGCCGATCTGCTGCAGCGCAGCCGGGCGCGCCGGCCCTGGGTGATCGCGATCGTGGCCAGCCTGGCCCTCGGCCTGATGACCAGCCTGTGGCTGCAGGTCCGGGCCACTGACGCGCGGCAGCGCGCCCAGGCCGAGTCCGCCCGTGCCGAGGCCGTCACCGAGTTCCTCAACAAGGACGTGCTGCAGTCGGCCGACGTGCTGCGCGCGAGCACGCAGAAGACGGTGTCGATGTTCGACATCCTGCAGCGCGCCTCGGAGCGCGCCGGCGCCCGCTTCGCCGGTCAGCCGCGCACCGAGGCCGCCGTGCGCAGGCAGCTCGGTGACATCCTGCTGCGGCTGCAGTACCTGGCGCAGGCCGAGCGGGAGTTTGCACGCGCACTCGAGCTGCTCGAGGGCACCGCGCCCGCCGATGACGACGAGGCGCTCGCGGTCCGCTTCGGCCTCGCGCAGACCTCGGTCGGCCTGTTCCGCTCGGCGCAGGCGCTGGAGCGGCTCCAGGCCGCCGAGCACGCGGCGGGCAGCGTGCGCCTGGCCGGGCGCACCGAACTCGCGCGCCGCGCCGCCCGCGCCCGCGTCGACGTGCTGATGGATGCGCAGCGGCCGCAGGAGGCGCTCACGGCAGCGCAGCGGCTCGTCGCGCTCAGCGATGCGCTGGCCGGGCCCGACGACATCGGCATGCGCTTCGAGGCGCGCCAGCGCCTCGGCGAGGTCCAACTGCGCCTGGGCGACAAGGCCAGCGCCGAGGCGGTCTTCGCCGAGCTGAAGCAGGCACCGTTCAGCGATGCGGGCGTGGGTGAGGCGCTGCTGGCCCGGGCCCGCCTGCGTGCCGGGCGCGAGGCCATCAACGCGGGCAAGCTCGACGAGGCCGAGGCCATCCTGACCGGCGTGCGCGACGCGATGACCCGCGCCTTCGGCCCGAACGAGATGTATGCCGGCGGCGCGAACTTCGAGCTCACCGACATCCACATCGCCCGTGGCGACCTCGACAAGGCCGCGCAGACCGCCCGCGCGGCCGCGGAGGCCTTCGCCACCGCGCTCGGCGAACAGCACTTCTACACGCTGAACGCGCGGGCCAACCTGGCGGCTGTCGAGCTCGACCGCGGCGAGGCGGCCGAAGCGATGCGCCAGTTCGACGCGCTGCGCCACCTCACCGCGGCGGACCGCAACGCCGAGGCGCTGGTGGCCGGCATCGACTTCGGCCGCGCCAAGGCGATGATCCAGCTCGGCCGCGCCGCGCAGGCGCTGGCCCTGCTCGACACGGTCGGCGCCGAACAGCTCGCTGCGGCGAGCTGGGGGCCGCAGGATTTCCAGTGGCAGATCCAGGCCGCGCGCGCCCGCGCCTTGCTGGCGCTGGGCCGACGCAGCGAGGCCATCCCCCTGCTGCGCGAAGCGATCTCGGGAATGGAGCGCGCAAGCTCCTACCGCTGGGCGATCGATCGCCAGCGCGGGCTGCTGGCGCGGGCGGAGCGTGGCACTGGGCGGTGAGCGGTTAGTGGGCCGCGGCGCCAATGCTCAGGCAGGAAGGTGCGCCGGAGGCGCTCCGGCGCAGGCTCGCTGCCACAGCCGTTCGTAGAGGGCCTCGATGTCGCGTGCGAAACGCTCGCCGTCGAACAGGCGGCCGTCGCGCTGTCGGAGCAGGTGCTCGCGCAGTGCGGTGCGCCGAGGCGCGTCGCCGGCCAGGCCGACCACTGCCTCGACATAGGCGTGCGCATCACGGCAGACCAGTTCATCCAGCCCGACCTGATTCAGCAGGCTGGACGCCACGCGCTGCGCGAAGGTCTCGCCGATCACCGTGACCACCGGCACGCCCATCCACAACGCCTCGCCGGCCGTGGTGTGCGCATTGCACGGCCAGGCGTCGAGGAAGACATCGGCGCAGGCCAGCCGTGCGAGGTGCTCGTCCAGCGGCAGCAGCGGCGCGAAGCGCAAGCGCTCCGTGCCGATGCCGCGCGCCGCCGCGGCGGCGATCAGCGACTCGCGCACGTTGGCGTTCCACTCGAGCAGCCACAGCACGGCGTCGGGCAGGCGCTGCAGCATCTCGCACCAGCGATCGAACACGGCGGCCGAGATCTTGTAGGACTGGTGGAAGGCACACAGCACCGTGGCGCCCTCGGGCAGGCCGGCATCGGCGCGGCGCGCCGGCGCCGGCCGTGCCCGGCGTGCATCGTTGGGCTGGTAGCAGCCGGGCAGTTGCGCGATCTTCTCGGTGTAGCGCGCCTCGTGCGCCAGCGGCGTGACCACCGCATCGCCGATCACGTAGTCGATGAAGTCCGCGCCGCTGGTGCCGGGAAAGGCCAGCCAGTTGAGCTGCATCGGCGCCGGCCGCGCGGCGAGCACCGGCAGCAGCGTGCCGTCGGTCGCGCCCTTGACGTCGACGAGGATGTCGATGCCGAGCTCGCGGATGCGCCGCGCCATCGCATCGTGGCTCGCGCCGTGCACGTCCTCGAAGCAGTGGCAGGCGCCCTGCAGCCGCCGGCGCATCGCGCTGCCGTCGCCGGCACCGGCGCTGACCAGCGTCACCTCGACCCTTGAGCGGTCGTGCGCCTCCAGCATCTGCACCATCAGTTGCGCGGTGGCGTGCTGCTGGAAGTCGGCGCTGAGGTAGGCGATGCGCAGCGGGCCGGCGTGGGCCTGGGCGCGGCGCGGCGGCAGCGGCGTGACGAAGCTCTGGATGAAGCGTGCGTAGTGCGCCGCGACCCGCTTGATGAGCATCGGATCGTCGCTCAGCACGGCGTGCACGAAGGGGTTGACCTGCAGCGCGGCGCCTTCGGGCCGGGCCGCGAGCGCGGTCTCGAGCGCGCGCCACTCGGCGTCGGCACTCGCCCAGCGGCAGCCCTCGCGCTCCAGGTAGACGAGCAGGCCGCGGGCGAACAGCGCATCGTCGAAGCCGAGCGCGATCGCTGTGCGGATGCACTCCGCCGCCTCCAGCTTCATGCCGCAGTCGCGGAACGAGATGCCCAGCCGGTAGTGGGTGAAGGCGTCGTCGATCTTCAGCGCCAGCGACTGCATGAAGCAGTTCACCGCGTCCTGGTGGCGGCCCTGCCCCTGCAGCTCGACGCCGCGCTGCGTCAGCGCGCGCGCGTCGGTCGCCGGCGGGCGGGTCGCGGCGAGCGCCGTCATGCTGCCGGCAGATGATCGGGGCGCTGGCCGGCGACGGCGCGCGCCCACATGCGCCCGTAGAGCGATTCGATATCGCGCGCAAAGCGCTGGCCGTCGAACAACGCACTGCCACGCTGGCCGTGCAGGTGCTCGCGCAGCGCAGCGCGGCGTGGCACATCGGCGGCCAGCGCGACGACCTGCCGCTCGTAGGCATCGACAGACTGATGGACCAGTTCCTGCAATCCGACAGCGTTCAGAAGGCTGGGCGCCACACGCTGCGCGAAGGTCGCGCCGATCAGCGTCACCACCGGCACGCCGGCCCACAGCGCCTCGCCGGCGGTCGTGTGGGCGTTGCACGGCCAGGCATCGAGGTAGAGGTCGGCGCAGGCCAGCCGCGACAGGTGCTGCTCCAGCGGCAGCATCGGTGCGAAGCACAGCCGCGACGGGTCGATGCCGCGCTCGCGCGCCGCCGCCTCCAGCACGGCCTGCACATTGGTGTTCCAGCGCATCAGCCACAGCACCGCGTCGGGCACGGCGTGCAGGATGCGGCACCAGCTGTCGAACACCTCCGCGGAAATCTTGTAGGACTGGTGGAAGGCGCACAGCAGCGGCACGCCCTCGGGCGCGCCCCAGTCGGCGCGGCGCGAGGGTGCGGGCAGCGCACGCTTCGAATCGTTCGGCTGGTAGCACACCGGCATCTGCGCCAGCTTCTCGCTGAAGTGCGCAGCATGCTCGATCGGCGTCGTCACCGGGTCGCCGATGAAGTAGTCGACATAGCTCGCACCGGTGGTGCCCGGGAAGCCCAGCCAGCTGACCTGCAGCGGCGCGGCGCGCTGCGCCGTCACCGGCATCAGCGTGCCGTGGGTGGCGCCCTTCACGTCGATGAGGATGTCGATGGCCTGGTCGCGGATGCGCTGCGCCATCGCGGCGTGGGTCAGGCCGCGCAGGTCCTCGAAGTGTTCACCGGCGGCGCGCAGGCGTGTGCGCATCGCACTGCCGTCGTCGGGCCCGGCCGAGTACAGCGTGACCTCGAAGCGGGCACGGTCGTGCGCCTCGAGCATCTGCACCATCAGCTGGCTGGTGGCGTGCTGGTGGAAGTCGGCCGACAGGTAGCCGATGCGCAAGCGGCCTTCGTGGGCACGCGCCGAACGCAGTGGCAGCGGGTTGATCCGGCCGGCCACGTGCTGCGCGTACAGCCGGGCGACCTTGAGCTGCTCGAGCGGGTCGTCGACGAACACTGCGTGCGGGAAGGGCATGGTCTCGGCCGCGCGGTCGGCCGGCGCGGCCTGCACGGTCTCACGCAGCTTCGCCAACTCCGGCGCGGCGCTGGCCCAGCGGCAGGCCTCGCGCTCGAGGAAAACGAGCTGCGCGCGCGCCGCCGGCTCGCTGCTGTCCAGCCCGAGCAGCAGCGCGGTGCGCACGCATTCGGCGGCCTCGGCCTTCATGCCCTTGTCCTTGAAGGCCATGCCGAGGCGGAAGTGCACCGTCGGGTCGTCCATCTTCAGCGCCAGCGACTGCATGTAGGCGACGATCGCGTCGTCGTGGCGCCGGCAGCGCTGCAGCGCGGCGCCGAGCGAGACCCAGTAAGCAGCGTCGCGCGGCGCCTCGGCCGGCAGCGCGAGCAGGCAGGCGACCGCGGCCTCGTGCTGGCCGCGCTCCATCAGCGCGTGCGACTCCAGCGTGTAGGCCAGCGTCAGCGTCGGGCGGCGATGGCGAAGCGTCTGCGCGCGCTGCGTCGCCAGGTCGGAGCGGCCGGCCTTGATCAGCGCGTGCGTGGCGTGCAGGCCGTAGGCCGGCTCGTCGTGGCTGGCGAAGGCCTGCTCGAAACCCTGCGCGGCCTGCGCCCAGTGCTCGACACGCGCGCTCGCCTGCGCGGCATGCCAGTGGCGGAAGGCGCGCTGCTGCGCGGGCGAGCCGGCTGCGGGCGCCGAGGGCTGGGGCAGATCGAGGGCCATGGTGCCGGGAGGGTATCCGGCCCCCCGCTGCCTTCAGCGCCGGAAAAGGCAGGTTGGCCCTGGCTATTTCGGCGCGTTGGCCTGCGCGCGCCACGACGCCGCGCGCTCGCGCCACAGCGCCGCCTGATCCGCTTGCCCCAGGCTCTGGTGGAACGCCGCCAGGTTGTGCGCCGCCAGGTAGCTGCCGCGCCCGCGCACGCTGTCGGGCAGATCCGGCCGCTCGCCGATGGCCACCGCACGTTGCCAGCTCGCCTCGATCTGCGGCAGCAGCTCGGCCGCGCGTGCCGGCTCGGCCAGCGCCCAGTCGAGCAGCAGGTCGCCGAGCGTGAAGAAGAAGTCCGGCGAGTCGCCCCAGTTCGCCATCTCGTCGCTGGCAAGCGCTATCGCCTCGGCGAAACGGCGTTCCTTCTTCAGCGTGAAGATCAGCCGCACCAGCAGGTCGTGCCGCCACGCAGCGGCCGGCTCGCCTTCGCGATGCGCCTGCCGGTAGAGCGGCAGCGCGTCGGCGAAGCGCGCGCGCACCTCGAGGTCCTTGCCGAGCTGGTAGAGAAGATAGGCATCGCCCGGCTGCTCGACCAGCGCCAGGCGCAGCAGCCGCTCGTTGCGGCCGGCCTTGGCCTGCTGCGCCGCCGCGAGGTAGCCGTCGTGGCCGATCACCAGCGGCAGCCGCTCGCGCGGCCAGGCGCCGGCCGGTTGCTCGTGGATGCGCCCTTCATAGTGCACGCCGGCCGGCAGCACGCGCGGCAGCCAGCTCGGCGCCTGCTGCGTCACGCCGCCCTCGCCCGCGACCTCGCTGGCCACGGTGACCAGGCCGATGAAGTCGGGGGGGCGTGTGCGCAGCGCCGCGAGGCACTCGCCGCCGCCGTCGATCCACTCGTCGGCATCGAGCACCAGCCGCCACGGCGCGGCGGTGTGCGAGAGCGCAAAGTTGCGCGCCGCGCTGAAGTCATCGGGCCATGCTGCCGATAAGACTCGGGCGCCGCCTTGCGCGGCGATCTCGCGCGTGGCATCGGTGCTGCCGGTGTCGAGCACCAGCATCTCATCGACCCACGGCCGCGCGCTCGCCAGGCAGCGCGCCAGGCAGCGTGCTTCGTTGCGGACGATCATCACCAGCGCGAGCGCATGAGACATGGCGCATTCATTGTGGCGCAGCGTGCCCGGCACGCCGCAGGCCCCGAAAGCGCAACCGGATGTTGCGGTCCGGGGCAGATGGGGGTGGAACACCGTGCTGTTTGCACGATCGACCGCTTGACGAATGCCGACGAGCCCAGGTCGGGATGCACACAGACCCTCAAGTTCCGCCAAACCCGCTCCGATAACCCTCGCATCGGTTCTGGAAACAGGGCCGTGTCCGGTTAGCCGGCCAAGGGTTGAGCAGCGAGTTGCACTGCAAGACACACGGACGACTAGCGCGGGCGGTGCCGGTGGACGGGACTCAACCGTCACGTGCACGGGTACAGGCAAGGGTCGACAAGGAGCGTGCTCCGCGAAGACCTGAGTTAACGCCGGCGGCTAGGCCGGGAGTGTTATCAACTGACAGGAGTCTTCATCATGCCCATGACCATCAACACCAACGTGTCGTCGCTCAACGCACAGCGCAACGCCGGCACTTCGCAAACCTCGCTGGCCACCTCGCTGCAGCGCCTGTCCTCGGGCCTGCGCGTCAACTCGGCCAAGGACGACGCCGCCGGCCTGGCGATCGCCGACCGCATGAATGCCCAGATCAAGGGCATCAACGTCGCGATCCGCAACGCCAACGACGGCATCTCGCTGGCGCAGACCGCTGAAGGCGCGCTGTCCACCGTGACCGACGTGCTGCAGCGCATGCGTGAACTGGCGGTGCAGGCCCAGAACGGCTCGAACGGCACCAGCGACCGCGCCAACCTGAACACGGAATACCAGCAGCTGTCGTCGGAAATCACCCGCATCGCCAGCCAGACCAAGTTCAACGGCACGGCCATCGTCGGCTCGGGCGCCGGTGCGAACACCTTCCAGGTGGGCGCCAACAACGGCGACACGCTGACGATCACGACCTCGCAGGTGACCACCGTCGCCGGCGACCTGACCACGGCTGCCAACGCCTCGACCGCCGTCGACGCGCTGGACACCGCGCTCAACACGGTCACCACCAGCCGCGCCACCTACGGTGCCGCGATGAGCCGCTTCGAGTTCGCGATCAGCAACCTGCAGATCACCGGCGAGAACCAGCAAGCTGCCCGCGGCCGCATCATGGACGCCGACTTCGCCTCGGAAACGGCGAACCTGTCGCGCGCCCAGATCCTGCAGCAGGCCGGCTCGGCGATGGTCGCCCAGGCGAACCAGCTGCCGCAGAACGTGCTGTCGCTGCTGCGCTGAGCAACAAGGCGTCGCACGGGAAAGCCGCCCTCCGGGGCGGCTTTTTCGTTGCGGCCACGGCATCGAACTGCACTGCCAATCCGCCGCTATTCATCGGACCGGCCCTCTCGCGGCTGCCGAAGAATTCGTCTGACAGGCCGCACTTCGCGAGAGGGGCCTGAAGTCGCCGGTCAGTGATCCGGCAGCAATCGGATCCTTCAGGAGTGCATTCATGCCGCAAACCATCAATACGAACGTTTCGTCGCTGAACGCGCAACGGAACCTGAACACCTCGCAGACCTCCCTGGCCACCTCGATGCAGCGCCTGTCCTCGGGCCTGCGTGTCAACTCTGCCAAGGACGACGCCGCCGGCCTGGCGATCGCCGACCGGATGAACGCGCAGATCCGCGGCATCAACGTCGCGATCCGCAATGCCAACGATGGCATCTCGCTGGCGCAGACCGCTGAAGGCGCGCTGGCCACCGTCACCGACGTGCTGCAGCGCATGCGCGAACTGGCCATCCAGGCGCAGAACGGCTCCAACGGCACCAGCGACCGCGCCAACCTCGACACCGAATTCCAGCAGCTGTCGTCGGAAATCACCCGCATCTCGCAGCAGACCAAGTTCAACGGCACGGCCATCGTCGGCTCGGGCGCCGGCGCGCAGACCTTCCAGGTCGGCGCCAACAACGGCGACACGATGACGATCACCACCTCGACGGTGACGACGGTGACCGGCGACATCCTGACCTCCGGCACCGCCTCGACCGCGGTCTCGGCGATCGACGCCCAGCTCGACCTGATCACCACCAGCCGCGCCACCTACGGTGCCGCGATGAGCCGCTTCGAGTTCGCGATCAGCAACCTGCAGATCACCGGCGAGAACCAGAGCGCCGCGCGCGGCCGCATCATGGACGCCGACTTCGCGGCGGAAACCGCCAACCTGTCGCGCTCGCAGATCCTGCAGCAGGCCGGCACCGCGATGGTGGCGCAGGCCAACCAGCTGCCGCAGCAGGTGCTGCAACTGCTGCAAGGCTGAAGACGGAGACGTCGTCGCTCAAGTTCCGGGCGACGCGGCCGACAACCCGGTATCCGCCCAGGGGCGGAGCCACGGGTTCGTTCCAGGCGCCGAGCGGACCCTGATGGTCTCGCGCCGGCGCCTTTTCACCTTCTGCAAGGGGCAGTCTCATGGCCAGCATCAGCTCACCGGGCATCGGCAGCGGACTCGACGTCAGCTCGATCATCACTTCGCTGATGGCGCTGGAGCGCAAGCCGCTCGATCAGCTGGAGACCGCCGAGAGCAAGATCCAGTCGCAGATTTCCGAGGTCGGCAAGATCAAGAGCGCGCTGTCCAAGTTCCGCGACCTGGCGGCCAAGCTCGCCTCCACCGACTTCTGGCGGACCAGCACCGGCACGGCGTCGAACAGCGCGATCGGCATCACCACCAGCAGCAGCGCCAGCCCGGCGCAGTACAGCGTCAACGTGACCTCGCTGGCCACGGCGCAGGCGATCGCCGCGCCGGCGGTGGCCTCGAGCACGGCCACGCTGGGCGCGGGCACGTTGACCATCCAGCGCAGCGGCGGCGACCCGTTCGACGTCACCATCGAAGCCACCGACACGCTGGCCGCGATCCGCGACAAGATCAACGCGGCCGGCGCCGGCGTGACCGCCAGCATCCTCAACGACGGCAGCGGTGCGCGGCTGATGATGCGCTCCGACGCGACCGGCGCCGCCAACGCCTTCACCACCACGGTGACCGGCACCGGCCTGGACGGCCTGACCTTCGACGCCGGCACGCAGACCGGCGGCGCCACGCGCGCGGAACAGGCCGCGGACGCCGTCGCCACCATCAACAACCTGCCGATCACCTCGGCCAGCAACACGCTGACCGACGTGCTCGACGGCGTGACGCTGACGCTCAACGCCGAGACCGCCGCCCCGGTCACCGTGACCGTGGCGCCGGACACCGCGGCGCTGAAGAAGACGCTGACCGAGTTCGCCAGCGCCTACAGCGAGCTGGCCAAGCTGATCGCCACCGACACCAAGTACGACGCGACGACCAAGAAGGCCGGCGCGCTGCAGGGCGACAGCGCCATCGTCGGCCTGCAGACACAGTTGCGCTCGATGATCGGCGCGAGCAGCGGTGCCTCGACCGCCTTCGCGCGCTTGTCCGACGCCGGCTTCGAGATGCAGCAGGACGGCAGCCTGACGGTCAACAGCACCAAGCTCGACAAGGCGATCGCCAACCTGAGCGAGCTGAAGGCGCTGTTCTCCAACTCCAGCCTCACCGACCCGAGCCTGGACGGCTTCGGCAAGCGTTTCCGCGTGGTGGCCAGCAACATCCTCGGCATCGACGGCTCGCTGACCTCGCGCACCGACGGCCTCAACGACAAGCTCAAGCGCAACCAGAAGCAGCAGGACCGCATGGAAGAGCGCCTGGCGGCGACGCAGAAGCGGCTGGAGAAGCAGTACAGCATGCTCGACGCCAAGCTCGGCACGCTCAACGGCCTGAGCAGCTACGTGACCGAGCAGGTCGCGCAGTGGAACAAGTCCTGAGATGAAGCCCCCAAGCTCACTTCGTTCGCTGCCCCCCGAGGGGGCCATCAGTGGCTTCGGAGCGGCCGGGCGCCACTGAGCTGATCCCCCGAGAAGGCTGGTTCCAAGGCCTTCTTCCCTCGGCGACAGTGTCTCAAGTCGCAACCGCGCGGGCCGATATTCAAGGCAACTTCACCAGCTCACAGGGCCCTCGCAATGTTCGCTGCCACCTTCGCCCCGCCGCGCGCCATGCACTCGCTGGCCAACGCCTACCAGCAGATCGGCCTGGAAACGGCCACCGCCAACGCGACGCCGCACAAGCTGATCGAGATGCTGTTCGACGGCTTCCAGGACGCCGTGGCACGCGCCCGCGGCGCGCTGCTGGCGCGCCAGATCGAGGCCAAGGGCCGCGCGATCGGGCACGCCGCACGCATCGTCGAGGAAGGCCTGAAGGCCGGCCTGAACCTGAAGGACGGCGGCAAGATCGCCGCCGACCTGGACGCGCTGTATGCCTACATCGGCGTGCGCCTGACGTATGCGAACCTGCACAACGACGAGGCCGCGCTCGACGAGTGCTCGCGCCTGATCGAGCCGGTACGGGCCGCCTGGGCCGAGATCGGCCCGCGCGTGACGGCCCGCGCGCAGTGAGCGGCAGAGCCCCGATGAACCGCACCGGAACGCCCGCCATGACGTCGCCCCTGCTCAACTACTACGAGGCCATCGAACAGGCCAGCCAGGACATGCTGGAAGCCGCGCGCATCGGCAACTGGGACCAGGTGGTCAAGCTCGAAGGCGCCTGCGCGCTGCTGATCTCGCAGCTCAAGCATGCCGCCTCCAAGCAGCCGCTGCCCAGCGAGGAGGCGCAGCTCAAGTCGCGCATCATGCAGCGCATCCTGGTCAACGACGCCGAGATCCGCCACCTCGCCGAACCCTGGCTGGAGCAGCTCGACGAGCTGCTGGCCGGCCGCACCAAAACCCTGCACTGACCCCCTTCTCCGCAGCGACATGGAAACCTTGCCGATGCCGCTGGAATCGCTGTCCGCCCAACATGGCGGGCTCGACGAATTCCGCATCACCGCCCCGCGCGAGATCGCCGCGATGCTCAAGCAGTTCCAGGACGGCAACGTGCTGCTGAACCTCAACGGCAGCAACGGCGCGATGCTCTCCACCACGCTGTGGTCGCTCGACCCGGCGCGCAGCCAGCTCAGCTTCAGCGCCGACGCCGGCGCCCCGGTGACGCAGCGCCTGATCGAGTGCGACGAGGCGGTGGCCGTGGGCTACCTCGACAGCATCAAGGTGCAGTTCGACGTGCAGGGCCTGGTGCTGGTGCGCGGCGTCGGCGGCAGCGCCATCAGCGCGCGCATGCCGCGCGAACTGTTCCGTTTCCAGCGCCGCAACGCCTTCCGCGTGCGGCCGCTGCTGCGCAGCTCGCCGGTGGCGCGCGTGCGCCACCCGGCGATCGCCGAGATGCAGCTCGCGCTGCGCGTGATCGACGTCAGCATCGGCGGCTGCGCGCTGTTCCTGCCCGAGGACGTGCCGCCCATCCAGCCGGGCATGGTGATGCACCAGGTGCAGCTCGACCTCGACGCCGACACCCGCATCGTCGCCAACCTGCGGCTGCAGCACGCCACCGTGCTCAACCCGGAGGCCAAGGGCGCGCGCATGGGCTGCGAGTTCGTGCAGCTCGGCGCCGACGGCGAGCGCACGCTGCAGCGCTTCATCGACCAGACGCAGAAACGGCGCCGGCTGATGTCGCTGGACTAGCCTGCGCGGCGCCGCCGCAGCGGGCATTTCTCACACACCGTTACAGCCTGGGGGAATCCACCCTCAAGTCCGGCTTTGGCGTGCCGATCTTCCTGTCATAGCGATATTTCGCCCCGACAAGGAGCGCACCATGAGCGTCAACAACGTCACAGGCGTCGGACGTGTCGTGCTGCCGGCGACGCCGGGCCGACCTTCCGACCAGCAGACTTCGCAGCCCGGCCAGGCCAAGGGCGAGACGGGTTCGCTCGTCCAGCTCGACGAGGCCACGCAGCAGCCGATTCCGCCACGCTTCCCGTGGCTGAGCCGGCTCGCCCGCGAGCTGGAGCCGGCCTCGAAGCAGCCGTCGCCCTACGGCACGGTGCCCCTGCTCGGCGAGAAGCTCGACAAGCAGGCCTGAGCGGGCGTCCGCCGCCCGGCGCTCAGACTTGCATGTTCATGATCTCGCTGTAGGCCGAGACCAGCCGGTTGCGCACCGTCAGCGTCGCCTGGAAGCCGACCTGCGCCTTCTGCATCGCAACCATGGTCTCTTCCAGGCTCACGCCGGGGTTGCCCATCTGCACCTCGCGCTGCAGCCTCGAGGCCTCGTTCTGGCTCGAGCTGACCGAGCCCAGCGCCTGCGTCAGCGCCTGCTGGAAACCGCCGCCCTCGACGGCGCGGCCGGCCTTCAGCGGCTGGCCATTGGTGGCCAGGCCGGCGCGGGCGGCGGCCTGGGCGAAATCGAAGGGTTTGAGCGTGACGTTCATGGCATTCCCTCACCATGGGAGATGTCGTGATGCTATTGGCTGCCCCGGGTGACGGTGGGGCGAACTGGCCGCGATTGCCCGGGCTGTTCGCCGCATTCGCGGTCCTCAAGTTCTCGAACAATCGGTTTCGATCCGGGCGCCTTCGTGCCTGGGGACTGAATTGATCGCCCATGGACAACGCCGTCGTCGCCGCAAGAGCCAACGCCCTGCCCCTGGTCGAACCCGCCGGGTTCGGCGCCCGCGTGGCCGCCCTGCCCGTGAAGACCAAGATGATGTTCCTGCTCGGCCTGGCCGCGCTGGTCGCCGTGGTGCTGGCGATGACGACGTGGAGCAGCCAGGGCGACTACAAGGTGCTGTACGCCAACCTGTCCGACAAGGACGGCGGCGCGATCATCGCCCAGCTCTCGCAGATGAACGTGCCCTACCGCCACGCCGACGGCGGCGCCGCGATCCTGGTGCCCGCGAGCAAGGTGCACGACGCGCGCCTGAAGCTGGCCGCCGCCGGCCTGCCCAAGGGCTCGGTGGTCGGCTACGAGCTGATGGACGGCGCGCGCTTCGGCCAGACCCAGTTCCAGGAACGCCTGACCTTCCAGCGCGGCCTGGAAGGCGAACTGACGCGCTCGATCACCGCGCTGGCCGCGGTGCAGAACGCACGAGTGCATCTGGCGCTGCCCAACCAGAACGGCTTCTTCCGTGAACAGCAGAAGCCCACTGCCTCGGTGATGCTGACGCTGTACCCCGGCCGCACGCTGGAGCGCTCGCAGATCGCCGGCATCGTGCACCTGGTGTCGTCCAGCGTGCCGGAGATGAACCCGAAGGCGGTCAGCGTGCTCGACCAGACCGGCGCCCTGCTCACCGCCAACGGCGACAGCCCGCAGACCGGGCTGGACGCGCAGCAGCTGCAGTACGTCAACCAGGTCGAGGCCGGCTACCAGAAGCGCATCTTCGAGCTGCTCGAGCCGCTGGTCGGCCGCGACAACCTGCGCGCCACCGTCACCGCCGACCTCGACTTCTCGCAAAGCGAGGCCACCGCCGAAGAGTTCACGCCCAACCAGGGCGACAAGGCCAGCGTGGCCATCCGCAGCCAGCAGGTCAGCGAACAGAGCGGCTCGCAGGGCGGCGCGCCGTCGGGCGTGCCGGGCGCCACGTCCAACCAGCCACCGGTGCCGGCCACCGCGCCGGTGACCGGTGCCGCACAGCCGCTGCAGGCCGCGCAAGGCGGTGGCGGCAACTCGAACAGCCGCCGCGATGCGGTGACCAACTACGAGGTCGACAAGACGGTGCGCGTGACGCGCAACGCCACTGGCACCGTCAAGCGGCTGAACGCCGCGGTGGTGGTGAATCACCGCAGCGTGACCGATGCCAAGGGCAAGACCACGACCACGCCGCTGAGCGCCGAGGAGATCGAGAAGCTGACCGCGCTGGTGCGCGAGAGCATCGGCTTCAAGCAGGACCGCGGCGACTCGGTCAAGGTGATCAACGCGCCGTTCAAGGTCGAGAAGATCGAGAAGGTCGACATCCCGCTGTGGAAGCAGCCGGAGATCATCGACATGCTGCGCGCCGCTGCGGTGCCGGCCGGCCTGGCGCTGATCGGCCTGATCGTGTTCTTCGGGCTCGTCCGCCCGGCGATGAAGGCCGCGCTTGCGCCGCCCCCGCCGCCGGCGCCTGGCGCGCAGCTCAGCGCGGTGGTCGACGACGAGACCGTGCTGCCCGACGGCACGCCGCCGGCGCTGCCCGCGCCCAAGACCAACCAGAACCTCGAGGCCGCGCGTGCGCTGGCCAAGGAGAACCCGGCGGCGGTGGCGAACATCGTGCGCGGCTGGGTGAGTGGCGAGGCTGCGTGATGACGCGCCGGATCGTGTCGAAGCCGAGCGGGCCGAGCGCCGGGCCGCTCCCAAGCCGGCCCGCATCCCCTCGGGGGATCGGCCGACGTACCCGTCGGACGAGGGGCTGACACATGGATGATCAAGGCATCGAAGACGCGGCGATCCTGCTGATGTCCCTCGGCGAGGAGGAAGCCGCCGAGGTCTTCAAGCACCTTGCGCCGAAGGAAGTGCAGCGCCTGGGCGAGACCATCGCCAAGCTGAAGACCGTCCCGCGCGAGCGCGTGGAAGGCGTGCTGGAGAAGTTCAGCACGGTCGCCGGCGAGCAGAGCATGCTCGTCACCGACACCGACGAATACGTCAAGAGCGTGCTGCGCAAGGCGCTCGGCGACGACAAGGCCAACCTGCTGATCGACCGCATCCTGCAGGGCGCCGACGTCACCGGCATCGAGAGCCTGAAGTGGATGGACCCGGGCTCGGTGGGCGAACTGCTGCGCAACGAGCACCCGCAGATCGTCGCCGCGATCCTCGTGCACCTCGACTTCGACCAGGCCGGCTCGGTGCTCAAGACCTTCCCCGAGCGCCAGCGCAACGAGGTGATGGTGCGCATCGCCACGCTCGACGGCATCCAGCCCTCGGCGCTGAAGGACCTCAACGAGGTGATGAGCAAGGTGCTGGCCGGCGGCGACCGGCTGAAGAAGGCCTCGCTGGGCGGCGTGAAGACGGCCGCCGAGATGATCAACCTGATGGGATCGAGCGTCGAGACGGCGGTGCTCGACTACATCCGCGAGGTCGACAACGACCTGGCGCAGAAGATCATGGACAACATGTTCACCTTCGACGACCTGGAGAAGATCGACGACAAGGGCATCCAGTCGCTGCTCAAGGAAGTGCAGAGCGAGTCGCTCGTCATCGCGCTCAAGGGCGCCACGCCGGAGATGCGCGAGAAGGTGTTCAAGAACATGTCCACCCGCGCCGCCGAGACGCTGCGCGAGGACCTGGAATCGCGCGGCCCGGTGCGGGTCTCCGAGGTCGAGGCCGAGCAGAAGGAAATGCTCAAGATCGTGCGCCGCCTGGCCGACGAAGGCCAGATCGTTCTCGGCGGCGGCGGTGACGACGAGTTCCTGTGATGAGCCACCCGAAGGAACGCATTCGCCAGGTGCCACCGCCCGCCGGTGGCGGCAAGAGCGCGGCCATGTACACGCGCTTCATCCCGCGCGAGGAGCTGTCGGGCTTCGCGGCCTGGAACCCCGGCTCGCTGTCGGGCGAGGAGGAAGCCGCCGCGGCGGCCGCTGCCGAGCCGCAGAAGAGCCCGGAGGAACTGCTGACCGAGTCGCTGCGTGCGGCGCGCCAGGGCGGCTATCACGACGGCTACCGCGACGGCCTGGCCGCGCTGGACAGCTTCAAGCAGAGCTTCGCGCAGCAGGCCACCGCGCAGATGGGCGCGCTGGTGCAGTCCTACGGCAGCCAGATGGACGCGCTGCAGCAGGCCATGGCCACCGCGCTGGCCAACGCCGCGGTGTCGCTGGCGCGCCAGGTGGTGCGCGGCGAGCTGGCCGCCAACCCGCAGCAGGTGGCCGCGGTCGCGCAGGAGGCCATCGAGGCGCTGCTGCTGTCGGCGCGCCACGTCACCGTGCGCGTGCACCCCGACGAC
This sequence comes from Variovorax sp. YR752, assembly GCF_943372545.1. Classification (NCBI taxonomy): domain Bacteria; kingdom Pseudomonadati; phylum Pseudomonadota; class Betaproteobacteria; order Burkholderiales; family Comamonadaceae; genus Variovorax; species Variovorax sp. YR752. The sequence continues at coordinate 25,655 of NZ_CALRZC010000104.1, forward strand.
CAGCCGCTGGTCGCGCAGGGCGCGCAGGAGATCCTTGCCGCCCGCGGCGCGCGCCTGGTCGGCGACGCGGCGGTCACGCGCGGCGGCTGCGTCGTCGAGTCGGACATCGGCATCGTCGACGCCAGCATCGAGGCCCGCTGGCGCCGTGCCGCCGCGGCGCTGGGCTCGGAAGCACCGTGGTCGGCGGAGGATGGCGAATGATCAGCACGCAGGCCGAATCGCACGCGCTGGCGACCACCGAACACTGGCACCGCTTCCTCGGCGACCTGAAGAACTTCTCCGCCGAACCGGTGCCGCTGGAGACGGTGGGCCGGCTGGTGCGCGTGGCCGGGCTGGTGCTCGAGGCCACCGGCAT
>NZ_CALRZC010000105.1:0-25754 GCF_943372545.1 Variovorax sp. YR752
AGTCGCTGAAGTTGTTTCCAGCGAAGCCTTCGATTATGCACTGTTTTTTCAAACCGCGTCAACTTTCGAAGACTTTCTTCACCACCCACAACCAGCACTCCTGAGAGCACCAGTCGCTTCGAAAACCAGAGGTATTCAGCAGCGAAGCCTGCCAGTGTATGTCATTTTGGGTGCCGCAGCCAACACGAGATGAAAAGAATCTGCAGTGCGACCGCCCCACTGGCTTGTAGCGCCGCCAGGCATCGCCTGATCTCCCAGCATTCTCCCCAAGAGCCGCACTCACGCCACACGCACCTCCTTATATATTGAGATAGAAGGACACGCGTCCTCCCAGGCGCCATGGAGCAACCCCCTAACGCCTCCATCGATAGCAGAGACATCCGCCAACCGCATCACCTCAGCCCCCAACGAAAAATGCCCGTCAGACATACGTCTGACGGGCATTCAACGCAACTCAACTGCAGCCGAGCGCTTCAGCGCCCGGCTCAGCCTTGCTTAGTAGTAACGCGAGCTGTTCATGCGACGCATCGCTTCGTACAGCGTGGGCATGCGCACTTCTTGCGAACGACGGTTCATGCGGGCCAGGGCGTCGACCTTGGCGACGGCTTCAACCGATGCGACGTCGTCCGACTGCTGGCGCCAGACTGCAGCTTGCAGCTCTTGCATGATGCGCGGGTCGCTCTGGGCAGTCGCCAGGAAGCGGGCGTCTGCACGCGCTTCAGCACGGCGTTCTGCAGCTTCGCGCCACAGGGTGGCGAGGCTGCTCTTGCGCACCGAGCCCACGAAAAGCGCGAACAAGGCGATGGCGGCGACACAGAACACGGTCCATGCGGCGAGCAGCGCGCCTTCGTCCCAATTGGAGACGATCTTGTCGGCGACCACGAGCACGGCGGCCGCGAGGGCCAGCACGAACAGTGCGATCAGCGGACGGGCGCCATGGGCACCGGCACGGGCGGCCTGGATCTGGCCGAAGAGAACTTCGGCGCGACGGACGCCGGGATGTTCGGTGGGTTGGTCAACGTGGACAAAGCTGGTCATGATGCATCCCTCCTAGGGATAAGTGGTAATCAGTGGTGGCGAACAAGGCCGATGGGTCGATATTAGGGATTACCCCAGTGTTTGGCCACTTTATCTTTCTGATGCTTATCATTCACATCGCTGATGGATGTCAATTTCCGCACATTCGACCTAAACCTGCTTCGCGTCTTCGATGAGGTGATGGCGGAGCGCAACCTCACGCGCGCCGCACGCAACCTCGCAATCACCCAGCCGGCCGTGAGCAACTCGCTGCGCCGCCTGCGCGAGCTGCTGGGCGACGAGCTGGTGCGGCGTTCCGGTGCGGGCGTCGAGCCCACGCCGCGGGCGCAAGCCCTCTGGCCGACCGTGCGCGACGCCTTGCGCCAGCTGCAGCACACGCTGGCACCGGGTGAATTCGATGCCGGCACAGCCGACACGACCTTCCTGCTGGCCATGGCCGATGCCACGGCCGCCGAACTGATGCCGGGGCTGGTGAAGATCGCAGAAGAAGAAGCGCCCGCCATTTCACTGCGCGTGCTGCCGCTGACCACGCGCGACCCGCGCCGCATGCTGGAGCACGAAGAGGTCGACATGGCGGTTGGCTACTTTCCGGCGGTGATCGCAAGCCTGGCCGCGCGCGGCCAGTCGGGGGTGGGGGTGCCGTTCGAGACCCAGCGGCTCTACCTGGGCCAATATGTATGTGTGATGCGGCGCGGCCATCCGCTGGCGGGGGCGCCGTTGACGCTCGACAGCTACTGCGCGGCGCGTCACCTGCTGGTGAGTTTTTCGGGCCGGCCCTATGGCTTCATCGACCAGACGCTGGGCGCCATGGGGCGCGAGCGGCGGATCGCGGTGACGGTGAACCAGTTCTTCACCGCCGGGCGCGTGGTCGCCAACTCGGACCTGCTGGCGGTGCTGCCGCGCCACTTCGTGAGCGTGACCGGCATCGAGGAGCAACTGGTGGTGCACGACCTGCCGTTCGACCAGCCGCCAGTGCACGTGGATGCCATCTGGCATCGGCGCGCCCAGCACGGGCATTCCCACGAGTGGCTGCGAACGGCGCTGTTGCGCTCGGCGGCCGCGGCGTTCGCGGGTTCGGTTCATGGACAGGCGTGACCTGCCTTTTGAACCAAGGTGCTCCGCACGGGGCGGCGCGGGTCGGTCAGTTACCTGACGACGCTGAGCCAGGCGGAAGCCGCAGCACGCAGCTCTTGCGCGTGGTGCGCGCCACGGCCGGCACGGCTGTCGGCGCTTTCCATCAGCGCAGCGGCGTGGCTGGGGGTCTGAGTCGGCGACGAACGGAAGAAACGGGCCACTTGGGCAAGAAGACTGAACATGACGGTACGCGGCTTGTGGCTGCGACAGAGTTGATTAACGATGGATGTAGATTAAGGGTAATCCCTAGTAAAGCAAGCCCCACGTTATGCATCTCACGCATAGTGCGATTCACCTAGACTGATCCGACGATGAAGTTGCAACTGCTCTCCGACCTGCACCTGGAATCCCACCCGAGCTTTCATGCCGACCCCATTCCGGGCGCCGACCTGCTGGTGCTCGGGGGCGATATCGGCTCTTATCAAGAAGGCTCCCGCCTGACCGATACCGACTTCGGCCTGGGCCGCTTCTCGCCGCGCAACGGCTGGCCGACGCCGGTGGTCTACGTGCCGGGCAACCACGAATACGACAACCTCGATTTCGACGCCACGCATGCGCGCCTGCGTGCGCTGTGTGACGAACTCGGCATCCTGTGGCTCGAGCGCGAGACGCTGGTCATCGAGGGCATCCGCTTCATCGGCACCACGCTGTGGGCCGACTTCGACGCGCTGGTCGAGCCCCGCGACGGCCTCGCCGAAGCGCTCAAGAAGCGCGGCAAGGCGATGCGCGCGGCCGACTTCTACCTCGAGAAAATGGCCGGAACGCGAAACGGATTGCCCTTCATGGCGGCCGAAATGCGAGAGCAAGCGCTCACCTGCCAGGCTTGGCTGCGCGACGCGCTGGCCCAGCCTTTCGACGGCACGACGGTGGCCATCACCCATTTCGCGCCCAGCCTCGCGAGCGCCGATCCCCGCTACGGGCTCACGCCCGGCACCGCGGGTTTCTGCAATTCGCTCGACGAGCTGCTGCCGCACGCGCAACTGTGGCTGCATGGCCACCTGCATTGCCCGTTCGACTATGTGAAGGACGGCTGCCGCGTGGTCGCCAATCCGCTGGGCTACCGCAGCAACGGCGAACAAGAGGGCTACCAGCCCCAGTTGCTGATCGAGGTCCGCTGACCGGCCGCAGCGCCCGTCAGGCGCTGCGCCCCTTCGCCACAAGGCGGATGCCCGGCATGAGTTCGGCCGCGAGTTCGGGCCGTTCGAGCGCGTAGTCGAGGTTCATGCGCGCGATCTCGACGTGCTCTTCGCCGAGCGCCTGCGCGCGCGAGCCCTGGCCGCGCTCGATCGCCTGCACCATCGCGTGGTGCGTGCGGTGCGCCTGCCGCATCCACTGCTGGCCCTCTTCCATCGACGACTGCATGGGCAGCATCGCGCTGGGCGCAGCAAAGGGCTGGCCGCCGAGCATGTCCATCACGCGCTTGAGCGCGAGGTTGCCGCAGCCTTCGAGGATCAGCTTGTGGAAGCGGTCGTTCATCTCGACGTACGCGGCGTAGTCGTCGATCTCCATGCTGGGCTTGTTGACGGCGCGGTCGCCCTCTTCCAGGCAGTCTTTCAAGTCGCGCAGCAACTGGCGCGAAACGCCGTCTTCCGCCAGCAGGCGCGCGGCAAAGCCTTCGATCACGCCGCGCACGCGGATCGCGTCGGCCACTTCCTGCGAGGTGAAGCGGCGCATCTGGTAGCCGCCGCTGGGCGACTGCTCGATCAGGCCTTCGTGCTCGAGGCTGGCCAGCGCCAGGCGCACCGGCGTGCGCGAGGCCCCGAGCTTCTCGGCCAGCGGGATCTCGGCCAGCCGCTCTCCGGGCACGAATTCGCCCTTGAGGATCAGGTCGCGCAGTTGCACGAGCACGCGGGATTGTTGGGAGTCCATCGGGAGGCGCCAGGGCAGCAGGGAGAGGGATGAATGGGCGGATTCTAGGAGAACCGCCCGCCGCTGCACGCAGCATAGCCAAACGGGCGCGTTTGTTGCATGCAGTGCAAACAGATGTGTGTCAAAAACCCACAATCACCTCAGAGTTAACCCTATATATAGCGCCTCACAGCCCCAAAACAGGGCAAGCAAGTCGATGAAAGTTTGACCTTTGTCAAAAATCACCAAGACAATGCATACAACTGCATGCAATGCCTGCAGACCTTCTGACAAAGACCTCTCGATGGAGCCCGCACGATGATCAGCGCCGAGCAAAACGATTTCATCACCCGCGTCGGACCCGGCGCACCCGCCGGCAAGCTGCTGCGCCGCTACTGGCAGCCGGTGGCCCTGGCCGACGAACTGGCGGGCCCGCGCCCGGTCAAGCCCGTGAAGCTCATGGGCCAGGACTTCGTGCTGTTCCGCGACGAGAGCGGCCAGCTCGGCATGCTCGACCGCGACTGCCCGCACCGCGGCGCCGACCTCGCCTTCGGGCGGCTCGAAAACGGCGGCATCCGCTGCGCCTTCCACGGCTGGCTGTTCGACGCCAAGGGCAACTGCCTGGAAACCCCGGCCGAGCCCGCCACCAGCAAGCTGTGCAGCCGCATCAAGCAGTCGGCCTACCCGGTGGTGGAGAAGGCCGGCGTGGTCTTCGCGTACATCGGCGAGGGCGAGCCCCCGGCTTTTCCCGACTTCGACTGCTTCGTCGCGCCCGACACCCACACCTTCGCGTTCAAGGGCCTGTTCGAATGCAACTGGTTGCAGGCGCTCGAAGTGGGCATCGACCCTGCGCACGCCTCGTACCTGCACCGCTTCTTCGAGGACGAAGACACGTCGGAAAGCTACGGCAAGCAGTTCCGCGGCGCCTCGGCCGACTCCGACATGCCCATCACCAAGGTGCTGCGCGAGTACGACCGCCCCGACATCAGCGTCGAACCCACCGACTACGGCTTCCGCCTCAAGGCGCTGCGCAAGCTCTCCGAAGACACCACCCACGTGCGCGTGACCAACGTGGTGTTCCCGCAGGCCTTCGTGATCCCGATGAGCGCCGAGATGACCATCTCGCAATGGCACGTGCCCGTGGACGACACGCACTGCTATTGGTATGCCGTGTTCACCAGCTTCACCGGCCCGGTCGACAAGCAGCAGATGCGCGACCAGCGCCTGAAGCTGTACGAGCTGCCCGACTACACCTCGCGCAAGAACAAGCGCAACAACTACGGCTTCAGCATCGAAGAACAGCTGACCGAAACCTACACCGGCATGGGCGACGACATCAACGTGCACGACCAGTGGGCGGTGGAGTCGCAGGGCGCCATCCAGGACCGCACGCGCGAGCACCTGGGCAGCACCGACAAGGGCATCATTGCCTACCGCCGCGTGCTCGTGAAAGCCATCGAGGCCACGCTCGCAGGCGAAAGCGCGCCGATGCTCATCGATGCCGCGCAGGCCAGCGCCATGACCGGCCCGCCGTCGATCGACGGCATCGGCAAGGTCGTCGATGAAGCCGCCACCGAGGCCTACTGGCAGGACGCCGACCGCGCGCGCCGCCTGAAGTCCGACTGGGCGTCCGCACGCCTGGCCGCCACTGCTGCCTGAGCACACGCCATGAACAGCCACACCTTCGTCGACCGCTTCGGTCTCTGGTCGGCCGACCAGCATGCGCAGGCGCGCGAACTCGTGCGCCGCATCGACAGCGACGAGGTGGACACCGTCCGCTTCGCCTGGCCCGACCAGCACGGCCTGCTGCGCGGCAAGACCCTGGTCGCGAGCGAGGCGCGCTCGGCCCTGTGGGAGGGCGTGAACCTCACCTCCACCTTGCTGGCCAAGGACACCTCGCACAAGACCGTGTTCCCCGTGTTCACGCAGGGCGGCGGCTTTGCCATCGAGGGCCTGCAGGGCGGCGCCGACTTCACCATCGTGGCCGACCCCGCCACCTTCAAGGTGCTGCCCTGGGCACCGCGCACCGGCTGGATCTTGTGCGACGCCTACATGGCCGACGGCCGGCCCTGCCCCTTCGCCACGCGGCAGATCCTGCAACGCGCGGTGGCGCAGCTCGACGAGCTGGGGCTGGACTTCATCGCCGGCCTCGAAGTCGAGTTCCACGTCTTCAAGCTCGAGGACGCGCGCATGGGCCTGGCCGACTCGGGCCAGCCCGGCGAACCGCCGCGCGTGTCGCTGCTGTCGCACGGCCACCAGTACCTGACCGAGCTGCGCTACGACCGCGTCGACGGCCTCATGGAACTGCTGCGCTCGCAGCTCGTGGCGCTCGGCCTGCCGCTGCGCTCGCTCGAGATCGAGTTCGGTCCGAGCCAGTTCGAGCTCACCTTCGGCCCCACGGCCGGAGTGACGCCCGCCGACACCATGGTGCTGCTGCGCAGTGCCATCAAGCAGATCTGCCAGCGCGCCGGCCTGCACGCCACCTTCATGTGCCGCCCGAAGATCCCGAACGTGATGTCCAGCGGCTGGCACCTGCACCAGTCGCTGCGCCGCAAGAGCGATGGCATGAATGCCTTCATGCCCGAGCCCGGCGGGCGCGACCTCAGCGAGATCGGCATGCACTACCTCGGCGGCCTGAAGGCGCACGCCTGCGGCGCCGCGGCACTGGCCAGCCCGACGATCAACGGCTACCGGCGCTACCGCCCCTTCTCGCTGGCGCCTGACCGCGCGATCTGGGCCCGCGACAACCGCGGCGCAATGCTGCGCGTGCTCGGCGGCCCGGGCCAGAACGCCTCGCGCATCGAGAACCGCGTGGGCGAGCCGACGGCCAACCCGTACCTGTACCTCGCGTCGCAGCTGTTCTCGGGCCTGGACGGCATCCGCCACCAGACCGACGCGGGTCCTTCGGCCGATGCGCCGTACGAAACGCCGGCCGAGCAACTGCCGCGATCGTTGAGCGACGCCCTCGCCTGCCTGCGCAAAGACGACATGCTGAATGCGCAGATGGGCAAGGTCTTCGTCGACTACCTGTGCCACATCAAGGAAGCGGAAATCGCCCGCTTCAACCTCGAAGTCTCGGAGTGGGAACACCGCGAGTACTTCGACATGTTCTGAACCCCATGCCCACGATCCACTACATCCTCAAGGACGGCACCACGCGCGAGGTCGACGCCAAGGTCGGCGCCAGCGTGATGGAGACCGCCATCCGCGGCAACGTGCGCGGCATCGACGCCGAGTGCGGCGGCTGCTGCTCGTGTGCGACCTGCCACGTCTACGTCGACGACGCATTCCTCGAACTGCTGCCGCCGCCCGACGACATGGAAAGCGCGCTGCTCGATGCCGTCGCGTCCGAGCGCCGGCCCGGTTCGCGCCTGAGTTGCCAGCTCAGCGTGAGCGCCGCCCTCGATGGCCTCACGGTGCGTGTGCCCGATACACAGGTCTGACCAGCGCGTCGGGCATCATCGCCCGCTGCCAAACATCCGGTTACAAGCCAGCGGCGCCCGCGCGGCGCATTCCACTCCCACAGAAAGGCGTTTTTTCATGACGACGACGATGACCAAGCGAACCCTCCTCTCGACCCTGCTGCTCGCCGGTTTCGGCATCGCGGGTGCGGCCCAGGCACAGACCACCGAGCCGCTGCGCATCGGCCTCATCGCGACCTACTCCGGCCCCTACGCCGACTACGGCCGCCAGTTCGACGCCGGCATCGCGCTCTATCTGAAGGAGCACGGCGGCAAGGTGGGCGGGCGCACCGTCGAGATCATCAAGAAGGACACCGCCGGCCCCGCGCCCGACGCCGCCAAGCGCATCGCGCAGGAACTCGTCGTGCGCGACAAGGTGGGCATCCTCACCGGCCTGGACTTCAGCCCCAACGCCTACGCCGTGGGCGCCATCGCCACGCAGGCCAAGATTCCCACGCTGGTGATGAACGCCGCCTCTTCGGCCATCACCACCAGCTCGCCCTATGTGGCGCGCCTGTCGTTCACCGTGCAGCAGGTCACCGACCCGATGGCGCGCTACATGCTCAAGCAGGGCGTGAAGGACGCCTACACCGTGGTCGCCGACTACGCCTCGGGCGTCGATGCCGAGACCGCATTCAAGAAGGCCTTCACCGCCGGTGGCGGCAAGGTCTCGGGCGAAGTGCGCACGCCGATGAACAACCCCGACTTCTCGGCCTACGTGCAGCGCATCAAGGACGCCAAGCCCCAGGCCGTGTTCTTCTTCTTCCCCTCGGGCGTGATGCCGCCGGCCTTCCTCAAGGTGTGGAAGGAGCGCGGCATGGAACAGGCCGGCATCAAGCTCTTCGCCACGGGCGAAGCCACCGACGACAGCTACCTGGACGCCACCGGCGACGTGGCGCTGGGCCTGGTCACCAGCCACCACTACTCGTTCGCGCACAACTCGCCCAAGAACCAGAAGTTCGTGAAGGACTTCGCCGCCGACAACGGCACCAAGCTGCGCCCGAGCTACTTCGCCGTGACCGCCTACGACACCATGGCCGCCATCGACCTCGCACTGGCCAAGACCAAGGGCGACACCGCCGGCGACAAGTTCATGGACGCGCTCAAGGGCCTGAGCTTCGAGAGCCCGCGCGGCCCGATCGAGATCGACGCCGCCACGCGCGACATCGTGCAGACCGTCTACATCCGCAAGACCGAGCGCGCCAACGGCCAGCTGGTGAACGTGGAGTTCGACAAGTTCGAGCGCGTCAAGGACCCGGCCAAGGAAGCCGCCGCCGCCAAGTAAGCCAACGCCAGCCAACGCCAGTACGCAGCAGCAGCAAGCAGGAAATTCATGGGTATCGTGATCTTCGACGGGGTGGCCTACGGCATGCTCCTGTTTCTCATCGGCGTGGGCCTGTCCATCACGATGGGACTCATGAATTTCGTCAACCTCGCGCACGGCAGTTTCGCGATGGTGGGCGGCTACGCGGCCAGCGTGCTCATGAACCAGTGGGGCCTGGGCTTCGGGCTCTCGCTGGTGGCGGCCTTCGTGGCCGCGGCGCTGGTGGGCGCGGTGCTGGAGTTCGTGTTCTACCGGCGGCTGTACCGCGCGCACCCGCTGGACCAGGTGCTGCTGTCGATCGGCGTGGTGTTCGTCTCGATCGCCGCGTTCACCTACTTCTTCGGCCCGACGATGCAGCCCTTCACGCTGCCGAAGGCGCTCGAGGGCCAGGTGTCGTTGCTCGGCCTCGAGGTGGGCCGCTACCGCCTGTTCCTGATCGGCTGCGGCGTGGCCGTGCTGGTCGCGCTGCTGCTGGGCCTGGGCAAGACGCGCTACGGCGCCATGGTGCGCGCCGCGGTCGACAACCAGCGCGTGGCGGGCGGCACGGGCATCCACGTGCAGCGCCTGTTCTTTCTCACCTTCTCGCTGGGCTGCGGCCTGGCGGGCCTGGGCGGCGCGCTGAGCCTGGGCATGCTGGGGCTGGAGCCGTCGTTCCCGCTCAAGTACCTCGTCTACTTCCTGATGGTGGTGTGCGTGGGCGGTGCGGGCACCGTCACCGGCCCCTTCATTGCGGCGCTGCTGGTCGGCATCGTCGACGTGGCGGGCAAGTACTACCTGCCTGAAACCGGCGCCTTTCTCATCTACGTGTTCATGATCGTCATGCTGCTGGTGCGCCCGAACGGCATCGTCGCCAAGAAGGGGCTCGCATGAAGCCGCTGAGCCTCTCTCCCGCGCAACTGCGCGTGGCCGAAATCGCCTTCTGGCTCGCGCTCGCCTCGAGCTTCTTCCTGTTGCCCGACAAGCTCACGCTGATGAGCCAGATCATGATCTTCGGGCTCTTTGCCGTGTCGCTCGACATGGCGCTGGGCTACGCGGGCATCCTCACCGTGGGCCACGCCGCCTTCTTCGGCGCGGGCGCCTACGCGGCTGGCCTGCTGGCCAAATACGGCTGGAGCGAGCCCTTCAGCGGCCTGGTGTTCGCGCTCGCCGTGTGCGCCCTGCTGGGCTACGTGCTGAGCTACCTCGTGGTGCGCGGCGCCGACCTCACGCGGCTGATGATCACCATCGGCGTGTGCGTGCTGCTGTTCGAGCTGGCCAACCGGCTCTCGGGCATCACGGGCGGCACCGACGGCCTGCAGGGCGTGGTCATCGCGCCCGTGCTCGGCCTGTTCGACTTCGACCTCTACGGCAAGACCGCGTTCGGCTACGCCTTCGGCGTGGTGCTCGCGATGTTCCTGCTCGTGCGGCTGGTGCTGCGCTCGCCCTTCGGCCTGGCGCTGCGCGGCATCCACGACAGCCGCAAGCGCATGACGGCCATCGGCTCGCCGGTGGAAGCGCGGCTGCGCATGGCCTACGCGATGTCGGCCGCGGTGGCCGGCGTGGCGGGCGCATTGCTGGCGCAGACCACGCAGTTCGTCGGCATCGAATCGATCAGCTTCAACCGCTCGGCCGAAGTGCTGATCATCCTCGTGCTCGGCGGCACCGGGCGGCTGTACGGCGGCCTCATCGGCGCCATCGTCTACATGCTGGTGCACGACTGGTTCGCCGACATGAACCCGCAGTACTGGATGTTCTGGCTCGGCATCTTCCTGATCGCGGCCGTCATGCTGGGACGCGGTGGGATCATGGGCGCGCTCTCGCGCGTGGTGCGCACGGGGAAGGCGCGATGAGTTCCATCATCACGAACACCACCACGCACGCCCTGCGCACGCAGAACCTGGGCATCCGCTTCGGTGCCTTCCAGGCCGTGAGCGACGTCAACCTGTCGATCGAGCCCGGTGCGCGGCAGGCGCTGATCGGCCCCAACGGCGCCGGCAAGACCACGCTCATCAACCTGCTCACGGGCGTGTTCAAGCCCACCAGCGGATCGATCCGCCTGGGCGATCGCGACATCACGCGCCTGCCCGGCGACAAGCGCGCCCGCATGGGGCTGGCGCGCACCTTCCAGATCAACACGCTGTTCCCCAGCCTCACGCCGCTGTTGTCGGTGGTGCTCGCCATCAGCGAGCGCGAAGGGCTGGGCGCCACCTGGTGGCGGCCGCTCAAGGGCTGCACCGCCGTGTTCGACGAGGCGCATGCGCTGCTCGCCACGCTGAAGCTCGACGCCCTGGCCGACGTGCCCGTGGCCGAGCTGGCCTACGGCAAGCAGCGGCTGCTCGAGATTGCGCTGGCGCTCGCCGCCAAGCCCCGCATCCTGCTGCTCGACGAGCCCGCCGCCGGCGTGCCGGAGGACGAGAGCGGCGAACTCTTCGAAGCCATCGCGGCGCTGCCGGCCGACATCAGCGTGCTCTTCATCGAGCACGACATGAAGCTCGTGTTCCGCTTTGCGCGCCGCATCTCGGTGCTGGTGGGCGGACGCATCCTCACCGAAGGCACGCCCGCCGAGATCGGCGCCGACCCGCGCGTGCGCGAGGTCTACCTGGGAAGCTCGCACCACCATGGCTGACACCGACACCGCCGCACTCGCCTTCGACCGCGTCACCGCCGGCTACGGCAACGCCGTGGTCCTCGACCGCCTCGACTTCTCGCTGCGGCCCGGCGAAAGCCTGGCCATCCTCGGGCGCAACGGCGTGGGCAAGACCACGCTGCTCGAAACGCTGATGGGCAACACCCGCGTGATGCAGGGCGCGATCCGCTGGCAGGGCGCCGACATCACGCGCTGGCCCTCGCACCAGCGCGTGCGCGCGGGGCTGGGCTGGGTGCCGCAGGAGCGCGAGGTGTTCCCGTCGCTCACGGTGGAAGAAAACCTCACGGTGATCGCCCGCCCCGGCAGCTGGACCTTGCAGCGCGTCTACGAATTCTTTCCACGCTTGCGCGAGCGGCGCGGCAACTACGGCAACCAGCTCTCGGGCGGCGAGCAGCAGATGCTGGCCATCGGCCGCGCGCTCATGACCAACCCGAAGCTGCTGCTGCTCGACGAGCCGATGGAAGGCCTCGCGCCGATCATCGTGGAAGAGCTGGCGGCAGCCATCCGGCGCCTGTGCGAATCGGAAGGCCTGGCCTCGATCGTGGTGGAGCAGCACCCGGTGCTGGCGCTCGACATGACGCACCAAGCGATCGTGCTGGAGCGCGGCACCGTCGTGCATGCGGGCCCGAGCGCGGCGCTCGCGGCCGACAAAGACTTGCTCGAAGGTTTGCTGGGCGTCGGCATCGCCGAGGCGCCGGCCGGCTGAACCGTCAGACCAGCAGGCCGATCCGCCGGGCGCCGGCGAAGAAACGCCACGACGCCACCCCTGCGGCGATCAGGCTCACGCCCCACGACAGCCACAGGCAGGTGTAGAGGATGAAGGCCAGGCCGATGTCCACCACGCGCGCGAGGAAGGTCGTGTCCTGCCCGAACAGCACGTGGGTGCCCAGGCCCCACCACACGAGGTACGGCAGCACGGCCAGGCACAGGCCGTAGACGAGGCTGGCCGCCAGCGGGCCGAGGTGCTCGCGCAGCACCGCCCATCGCACGAGGAAGAACAGGGCCAGGTCCATCAGCACCAGGGCCAGCAGGCCGAGGCCCAGGATGAGTTCGAGGGTCATGGCCGCACTGTAAGCACGCTGACCGAGAAAGGTGCCGCGCTGGCGCCGGCGTACCGGCAGGCGCTACCGCGCGCCGCAGCGCGCAGTACGCACCGCCGGCATCAGCTCAGCATCTGCCCGCGGCTGCCGATCACGGCCACGTCCACGAACTGGCCGCCTTCGCGGTTCGAGCGGCCGTAGTTGATCTTCACGCCGCCGAGGTCGAAGTTCTCGATGCTCGCCATGCCGCCGAGCACGGCGGCGCGCGTCGGCGAAGGACCGGCGCGGCGCAGGCCTTCGGCCAGCACGGCGGCGTTCATGTAGCCCTCCAGGCTGGTGAGCGAGAAGTCCTTGGTGCCGTTGGCCACCATGTCGGCCTGGTAGCGGCGCACGATCTCGAACTTGGTCGAGTACGGCGACGGCACCACGATCACGAAGCCCAGGCCGCGTGCCAGGTCGCCCATGGCCGACAGCGCGCTGGCCGTGATCGACAGGCCGTAGGCCGAGCTGCTGTTGCCCGCGCCGCGCAGCGCCTTCAAAAACACCGGCGCCGTGCCGGCCAGGCCGACCACCACCACCTGCGGCTTGGCCTTGGCGATGGCCTCGGCGGCCGGGCCCACTTCCATGCTCGTGGTGTTGGGCGTGGTGGCGATCACCGCCGGCTCCAGCTTGGCCTTGGCCAGCGCGTTCTTGAACGCCGCCAGCACCGACTGACCCAGCGGGTCGTTCGAATGCACAAGGCCGATGCGGGTCTGGCCCAGCACGGCGGCCGTGCTCACCAGCTTGTCGACCTCCTGGTCGTAGTTGGCGCGCACCCAGAAGGTGTTGGGCGAGGTCTTCTTGCGCAGCGCGATGGTGCCGGTGATCGGGCCGACCACGGCCATGCCGGGCACCGCGTCCATCACCTCGGCCGTCTGGCGCGTGCCCAGCGGGTGCACCAGCGCGAGCACCGAGCTGTCTTTTTCGAAAGCCAGCGCGTTGGCCTTGGCCACGTCGGGCTTGAAGGTGTCGTCGGCCATCACGAGCTCGACCTTGCTGCCGTGCAGGCCGCCGGCCTTGTTCAGCGCGTTGAAGAACGCGCTGGAGCCCTGGTACAGCCCCTGGCCGTTGGCCTTTTCCACGCTGCTGTTGTCGAAGGTCGTCCCGATGCGGATCGCACGGTTCTGCGCGAACGCCGGAAATCCCAGCCCGACGCCGGCCGCGGCGGCCGTCGTGGCGGCCAGCCCGGAAAGGGCGCGGCGGCGGCTGGTGGAAAGCGGCGCGGTCGACTCGCGCGGCACGGGGACGGTCATGATCAAAGCCTCCAATAGTCGGTGACAAAAGTTCACATTTCAAACAGAAATGTAACGCACCTCACTGGATCGGTCATGACAAACCCTAAAGCAGCTCCTCGCCCACGATGGGCAACAACAGCCAGTTCTTGAAGCGCAGCCAGAGGAATTCGCCCGGTTCGTCCTCATGCACGATGTCGGCGCCGGCGTCGTCGTATTCGAGCCACTGCACGCGCCGCCCGCCCGGCGCGAGCCGCAGCCGGTAGCCCAGGTTGACGCGCTCGCCGTTCATGAGCTTGTCGTAGTCCTGCACCAGCCGCGGGCTGTCGATGACCAGCCCCATCTCGGTGTTGACGGCGGCCGAGCGGTGGTCGAGGTTCATCGAGCCGACGAAGAAGCGCTGGTCGTCCACGATGGCCAGCTTGGCGTGCAGCCGGCTGATCGACTTGCCGAAATCGCCGAAGCGCCCCGACCGCCCGGAGAGCGTGGGCGCGATCTCGTAGATGGTCACGCCGATCTTCAGCATGTCGGCGCGGTAGCGCTCGTAGCCCGCATAGGCCAGCGGCTCGTCGGTGGCGCCCAGCGAGTTGGTGATGACCGTGATGCGCCCGCCGCGCTCGATGGCCGTCTTCATCATCGCCATGCCGCGCGCGCCCGGAATGAAGTACGGCGAGCCGATCTTCACCTCGTGCTTGGCCGCCTGGATCACGCCGAGCGCGCCCTCGGTCACGCTGCCGCCGTAGGCCGCCTCGGCCTTGCGCGTGATCTTGTCGGGGTCGTCCACGAACAGTGTGGCCGGCGCCCAGTAGCGGTCGATGCGGCCCGTGGTGAGCTGCTCGCCGACCGGCGACTTGCCCAGCACGTCGCGCGGCTGTATCGGCACGTCGGGCACGGCCGCGCGCGCCAGGGCGTCGAAGCGCCGCTGGGCTTCTTCGAGCGGCAGGCGCTGCGGCACGATGCGCTCGATGGGCCAGGCGTGGTCGCTGTTCCAGTAGCGGTCGAAACCCTCGGACATGCGGCGCACGATCGGCCCGCTGGAGAGCACGTCCATGTCGATGAAGTTCGCCGCCGTGCTGCGCATGAAGTACTCGTTGGCGATGTTGCGTCCGCCCGAGACCGCGAAGCTGTTGTCGGCCACCAGCAGCTTGTTGTGCATGCGGTGGTTGATGCGGCCGAAGTCGCCCAGCGAGAACAGCAGCCGCGCAGGCAGCGAGCTGGCGCGCGAAGGCAGCGGGTTGAACAACCGCACCTCGATGTTCGGAAAGGCCGAGAGCGTGCTGAACACCTCGTCCTCGCCGCCCGTGTAAAGGTCGTCCACCAGCAGCCGCACGCGCACGCCACGCGCGGCGGCCTCGCGCAGCTCCTTGAGGAACAGCAGGCCGACGTCGTCGTTGCTGATCAGGTAGTACTGCACGTCGAGCGACTTCTCGGCGTGCCGCGCCAGCGAGATGCGCGCGTCGAACGCGAACGCCGCCTCGGGCAGCAACCGGAAGCCCGACAGCGGCACCGCGCTGCCCTGCGGCGCGTCCTTGGCGGCCAGCCGGCCCAGGTCGGTGTCGGCCACGTCGGTGATCGCGCCCGTGAGCACCGGGTGCGGCTGCGGCGGCGGCAGGCTGGCGCAGCCCGCGAGCCAGGCGATGGCCAGCCCGCTCGACACCAGGGCGACGAAGCGACGGAGGCGGGACAGGGCGGTGGCCATGGGTCGCACTGTAGCGCCGCAGCGCTCGGCCGGGGCGGCATGCCGCCCTATGATCAACGGCACATACAGCAGCCAACGAAAAGAAGGAAAAAACGCGTGCTCAATGGGTTGTGGCTGGGGTTCTTCGGGATGGCGGCGCTGGCAGCGCTGGGACGCTGGCTCGTCGGCGGCGACCCGACCGTGTTCGCGGCGCTGGTCGAAAGCCTGTTCACCATGGCGCGGCTGGCCGTCGAGGTGATGGTGCTGCTGTTCGGCACGCTCACGCTGTGGCTGGGCTTCCTGCGCATCGCCGAAGCCGCCGGCCTCGTCGGCTGGCTCGCGCGCCTGCTCGGGCCGCTGTTCCGGCGCCTGATGCCGGGCGTGCCGGCCGGGCACCCGGCGCTCGGACTCATCACGATGAACTTCGCGGCCAATGCGCTGGGGCTGGACAACGCCGCCACCCCCATCGGCCTGAAGGCCATGCGCGAGCTGCAGCGCCTGAACCCCGACCCCGTGACGGCGACCAACGCGCAGATCCTGTTCCTGGTGCTGAACGCCTCGTCACTGGCCTTGCTGCCCGTCACCATCTTCATGTACCGGGCGCAGCAGGGCGCCAGCGACCCGACGCTGGTGTTCCTGCCGATCCTGCTGGCCACGAGCGCCTCGACGCTGGTGGGCCTGCTCACGGTGGCGGTCGCGCAGCGCCTGCGGCTGTGGGACCCGGTGGTGCTGGCCTACCTGGTGCCGGGCGCGCTGCTGCTGGGCGGCTTCATGGCGCTCCTGGGCACGCTGTCGGCGGCGGCGATCGCCTCGCTGTCGTCGCTGCTGGGCAACCTCACGCTGTTCAGCGTGATCATCGTGTTCCTGGCGGCCGGCGCGATCCGGCGCATCAAGGTTTACGAGGCCTTTGTCGAGGGCGCGAAGGAAGGCTTCGACATCGCGAAGAACCTGCTGCCGTACCTCGTCGCGATGCTGTGCGCGGTGGGCGTGCTGCGCGCCTCGGGCGCCCTCGACTTCGCGCTCGACGGTCTGCGCTGGCTGGTGCAGGCGGGCGGCTGGGACGCACGCTTTGTCGACGCCATGCCGACGGCGCTCGTCAAACCCTTCTCGGGCAGCGCGGCCCGCGCGATGCTCATCGAGACCATGAAGACCCAGGGCGTCGACAGCTTCCCCGCACTCGTCGCCGCCACCATCCAGGGCAGCACCGAGACCACGTTCTACGTGCTGGCGGTGTACTTCGGCGCGGTCGGCATCCAGCGCGCGCGGCATGCGGTGGCGTGCGCGCTGCTGGCCGAACTGGCGGGGGTGGTGGCGGCCATTGCGGTCTGCTACTGGTTCTTCGGGTAGTTCGCAGTCATTCAGGGCGACGCGGTCGTTGATCGGGCCAGCACAACGAGAGCGCCCTGCGTGCTCAGGACACTGGGTGCTTCCCGCAGCGAAATCAAGGGGGAGGCCGCAGGCCGGAGGACATTCGCGGAGGGAAGTACCCGGTGGCCTGTGCACGCGCCCTGAACAACTACTTGCGCGGCTCCACCACCGGAAACATCAGATCGAAGTTGTCGAGCATCCCGAACAGCTCCCCGAGCTTCGCGCGGTTCCCATCGATCTTCACCTGCCCCGACTGCACGGCCTCGGGAAATGTCGTCTGCTTCAAGGTGATCGCATCGAGCGTCGCCCGGCTCAGCGTGACGGTAGCGTCCGCCCCACTCGCCTGCTGGTTCTTCACGTGCGTGAGCGCCGAGTTCTCCAGGGTCAGCACGAACTTCTGGTTCGAATCGGTGAAGTTCCAGTTGACCACCATCGTCTTGCCTTCGGCCTTGGCCGCGTCGAGCCGCACGCCGAGGTAGTCGAAGAACAGCTCGTTGCTCACCGCCTTCAGCGTGTCGCCGTTCGCGCTGCTGCCGCCCGGGATCTTCGGCACGCCGTTGCGCAGTTCCATCGCGCCCACCAGGTAGGCGCTGCGCCAGGTGCCCGCCTCCGACTGGTAGCCGAGTTGTTCGAGCGCGTCGGCACCGAGTTCGCGTGCCGCGCGGTTCGCCGGGTCGGCGTACACCACCTGGCTCATCGCGCTCGCCACCCAGCGGTACTCGCCCTTCTTGAAATCGTCGCGGGCGCGCGCCACCACCGCATCGGCGCCGCCCATGTACTCGACCGTCTTCTTCGCTTGCGCCACCGGCGGCAGCGGGTTCAGGTTGGCCGGGTTCGCGTCGTACCAGCCCAGGTACTTCTGATAGACCGCCTTCGCGTTGTGGCGCAGCGTGCCGTAGTAGCCGCGCGTGGACCATTCCTGCTCCAGGCTCGCGGGCATGCGCAGCGTCTCGGCGATCTCGGGTGCCGTGTAGCCGTGGTTCAGCAGCCGCAGCGACTGGTCGTTGATGAACTTGTACATGTCGCGCTGCTTCTTCAGCAGGTCGACGATGCGCGCACGCCCCGTGGTCGGCCAGTGGTGCTGCGCGATGAGCACGTCGGTCTTGTCGCCGAAGGCCACGCGGGCCTCGTCGATGTACCTGGCCCACAGGTTGCCGTCGCGCACTTCGGCGCCGCGGATCGTGTACAGGTTGTGCATGTTGTGCGTCACGTCCTCGGCCATGTTGAGCACGCGGAACTGCGGCATGTACATGAGCACTTCGGACGGCGCCTCCGAGCCCGGCACCAGCTGGAACACGATCTGCACGCCGTCGATGGTGCGCTCCTCGGTGGACTTCTCGATGGTCGAGGTGGGCGCGATCAGCGTCACGCTGCCGCGCGCCAGCGCCTTGCCCAGGCCCGTGTCGACCTGCCCGCGCGCACCCGGCGGCAGCAGCGTGCCGAACTGGTACTGCGAGCGCCGGTTCATCGCGTTGCCCGCGAGGATGTTCTCGGCCACCGCCGATTCCATGAAGCCCGAAGGCGCGATCACCTGCACCTTGCCCGCCGCCACGTCGGCCTCGCTGACCACGCCCTTCACGCCGCCGAAGTGGTCGGCGTGGCCGTGCGTGTAGATCACCGTGCCGACCGGCTTCTTCGGGCGGTGCTGGTAGTACAGCTCGAGCGCGGCGCGCGCCGTCTCGGCGGCCAGCAGCGGGTCGATCACGATCAGCGAGGTGTCGCCTTCGACGATGGTGATGTTCGCCAGGTCGAAGCCGCGCACCTGGTAGACCCGGTCGGTCACCTTGAACAGGCCGTGAATCGCATTGAGCTGCGCCTGCCGCCACAGGCTCGGGTTGACCGTGTCGGCCGCCTCGTTCGCCTTCAGGAAGTCGTAGGGCTTCATGTTCCAGACCGGGCGCGGGCCGCTGCCGGTCACCAGCGCGTCGGGCACGGTGCCGATGAAGCCGCGCATCGCGTCCTCGAAATCCTGCTTGTTGGCAAACGGCAGCGCCTTCGCCATGTCGGCGTTGGCCTTCAGCGTGACGGACTCGGCCGCCTTGGGCGCCACCACCGGTTGCGCCATGGCGGTGAAGGCACAGGCCCAGGCGACGAGGGCCAGGGAGAAACGGGTAGGCACGGAAGCAATGCGGGTCATCGATGTCTCGGGGTTGTTGTCTGTCGAACGACGGGGCACGGGGAAGCCGTGGCCGATTCTCGGAAGCACCCAACCCCTTGGCAAATGCAAAATGTGATCTTGCTTTTGAACCAAAACGCAAAATGCAGCTGCGCCACCTCCAGCACCTGATCGCCCTCGCCGAGCAAGGCAGCTTCGGGCGTGCCGCGCAGGCCGTGCACCTGTCGCAACCCGCGCTGTCGCGCAGCATCGACGCGCTCGAACAGGCACTGAAAGCCCGCCTCATCGATCGCGCCTACGGCACCGTGCGCTTCACGCAGGCCGGCGAGCTGGTGCTGGCGCGCGCCCGCGAGCTGGTCGCCGACGCGCGGCAGATCCAGCGCGAGGTGCAGCAGCTCGAAGGCCTCACGCTCGGCAGCCTCGACGTGGGCCTGGGCCCGTTCGCGGCCGGCCTGCTCGGGCGCGCGGCGCTGTCGCTCATGACGCAGCGCCACCCGCAGCTGCTGATGCGCATGGAGGTGGCCGACACCGTCACGCTCTGCGAACGGCTGCACAAGCGCCAGATCGACCTGTTCATCGCCGACACCCGCGACCTGAAGAAACCGTCGGGCCTGAAGCTCGTGCGGCTGCCCAACGTGCCGGTGTCCTTCTTCGTGCGGCCCAGGCACCCGCTGCTGAAGCAGCCGGCGCCGCTCACGCTCGAGCAGCTCATGGACTACCCCGTGGCCGGCCCGCACCTGCCCAGCGAGGTGGCCGCGTATTTCGACCGGCAGATCCGCCGCACCGACCGCGGCGTGTTCAACGTGACCTGCGACGACGCCGACACGCTGCGCCACCTCGCGCTGACCGCGCACGCCGTGATCCTCGCGCCCCACGCGCCCGGCCTCACGCCCGAGACCGCCGCGCTCGCGCCGCTGGCGGTGACGGGCCTGTCGCGCATGCGCACCCACTACAGCCTGGTGACGCTGGCGGGCCGCACGCCCACGGCCGCCACCACCGTCTATACCCGGCTGGTGACCGAGTTGCTCGGCCCTGCCAAGCAGCCCGCCAAAGCCTGAGCCAAAATGGCCGCTCCTTTGCCGCTCACCGCCTTGCCGTCCGTTCTCCCGTGACCACCTCCCGCCGGGCCCAGCCCCCCACCTTCTCGCCCGGCGAATTTCGCAAGGCACTCGGCATGTTCGCCACCGGCGTGACCATCGTCACCGCGCGCGCGGCCGACGGCAGCCTGGTCGGCCTCACGGCCAACTCGTTCAACTCGGTGTCGCTCGCACCGCCGCTGGTGCTGTGGAGCCTGGCACGCGCGGCCGCGTCGATGTCCGCGCTGCGCGCCGGCTCGCACTACGCGGTCAACATCCTGGCCGCCAACCAGAAGACGCTGGCGGAGCGCTTCGCCACCAAGAACATCGACCGCTGGGCCGACGTGGCCTACACCGAAGGCCTGGGCGGCGCGCCGGTGCTGCAGGGTGCGGCGGCGAGCTTCGAGTGCTTCAACCGCAGCCGCTACGACGAAGGCGACCACGTGATCTTCGTGGGCGAGGTGGAGCGCTGCATGCACGACCCCGACGCGTCGCCGCTGCTGTTCCACGGCGGGCGCTTCTACACAGAGCACCCGTTGTGAACCGCCCCGCGCTGCTGGCCGTCCTGCTGCTCGCCGCGCGGATTGCCACGGCGCAGGGCACGCCCGAGCCGACATCGCCATCGCTGCGGCAGAACTGGTTCGACGACCCCTTCTTCCAGGTCGCCGCGGGCCTGCCGGCCTGCCCCATGCCGCAGGGCCCTTACTACACCGCCGAGGAACGCCGCGCGCAGACCCACTCGCGGCTGGAGCGCGGCACCAGCTGCTGGCTCGCCGGCAAGTGCACCGACAGCAACGCCTACCGCTACGACAAGCCGCTCGCGCCCAAGGTGCGCGCCGCGCTGCTCGCGGTGCCGGGCGTGCGCCGCAGCAGCGTGTGGGTCACGGTGCAGCGCCGCTGGGTCTACCTGCAGGGTTGCGTGCCCGATGTCGCCCTGGCCCGGAAGCTCGAACGCGCGGCGCGCACCGTGCCCGACGTCGAGACCGTGGTGCCCGACCTGATGGTGGGCACGCGCGGCAAGCCGCCCTACCCGCTGGCCGGGCACTGAGCGACGTCGCACGGCGTTGGCGCCGTCGCGATACGATCATCGGATGAATTCGGCGGCCGTCCGCCGTCTTTGCCGCCCGTGCCGCCACCGATTGACCGCGAATGATCCAGCGCAAGACCCACCTCGACTCCCTGGCCATCGGCCTGCTCATCGTCTGCTGCGCGTTCTGGGGCCTGCAGCAGATCCTCATCAAGACCACCGTGACCGAGGTGCCGCCGTTGTGGCAGGCCACGGTGCGCATGGTCGGCGCGGTGGCGCTCCTGTGGCTGTGGTGCGCGGTGCGGCGCGTGCCGCTGTTCGAGCGCGACGGCACGCTGTGGCCCGGGCTGCTGGCCGGCCTGCTGTTCGCGGGCGAGTTCGCCGGCATCTACCTGGGGCTGCAGCACACCAGCGCTTCGCGGCTCACCGTGTTCCTCTACACCGCGCCCTTCTGGGTCTCGCTGCTGCTGCCGCGCTGGGTGCCGGCGGAGCGGCTGCGCGGCTTCCAGTGGCTGGGCCTGTTCATCGCCTTCGCGGGCGTGGTGCTGGCCTTCAGCGAGGGCTTCGGCCACATGAGTTCGTCGCAGCTCATCGGCGACGGCATGGCGCTGGCGGCCGGCATGCTCTGGGGCCTGACCACGCTCACGCTGCGCACCACGCGCCTGGCCACGGCCAGCGCGGAAAAAACGCTGTTCTACCAAGTGGCCGTGACCGCCGCCGTGTGCCCCCTGCTGTCGCTCGCGCTGGGCGAGACCTGGGGCTTCTCGTACTCCGCCTGGGCCTGGACCTCCATCGGCCTGCAGACGGTGGTCGGCGCCTTTGCGAGCTACCTCACGTGGATGTGGCTGCTGCGGCACTACCCGGCCACGCAGATGTCGTCCTTCACCTTTCTCACGCCGCTGTTCGCGCTGATCTTCGGCGTGGCGCTGCTGAAGGAGCCGCTCACGCTGCAGCTGGTGGTGGCGCTGATCGGCGTGGCGCTGGGCATCGTGCTGGTGAACCGGCGGCCTGCGGTACAACGCTCGGCATGAGCACGAAGACCCCGACCCGATTCCAGCCCGTCCTCGACGAGATCGTCGCCACCCTGCGCCTGCAGCTCGGCCAGGACGGCACCGTGGCCCGCTACATCCCGGCGCTGGCGCGCGTCGATGCGCGGCAGTTCGGCATCGCGCTGCGCACCTGCGACGGCGAAGAAGCCGGCGCGGGCGACTTCGAAACCCCCTTCTCGATCCAGAGCGTGTCCAAGCTCTTCACGCTCACGCTCGCCATGCAGCGCATGGGCGATGCGCTGTGGGAGCGCATCGGACGCGAGCCCTCGGGCAACCCCTTCAACTCGCTGGTGCAGCTGGAGAACGAGCAAGGCAAGCCACGCAACCCCTTCATCAATGCCGGCGCCATCGCGGTGGCCGACCGGCTCGTGAGCCAGGCCAAAGCCAAGGGCGGCAGCGCCAAGACCGACATCCTCGCGCTCATGAGCAGCCTGTGCGGCGAGCGCATCGACTTCGACGGCGAGGTGGCGCAGTCGGAGGCCGACACGGGCTTTCGCAACGTCGCGCTGGCCAACTTCATGAAGAGCTTCGGCAAGATCGACAACGACGTGGCCGAGGTGCTCGACACCTACTTTCACCAGTGCGCGCTGCGCATGAGCTGCCGCCAGCTCGCGCGCGCCGCCGCCTTCCTGTGCCGCGACGGCGCGCACCCGATCGCCGGCGAACCCGAGGTCACGGGCGAACGGCAGACGCGCCGCATCAACTCTCTGATGCTCACCTGCGGCACCTACGACGCGGCCGGCGACGTGGCCTTTTCGATCGGCCTGCCCTGCAAGAGCGGCGTGGGCGGCGGCATCGTCGCCGTGGTGCCCGACAAGCTCACGCTGTGCGTGTGGTCGCCGGCGCTCGATGCGACCGGCAACTCGCTGCTGGGCATGAAGGCGCTGGAGATGTTCGTGGCGCGCACCGGCCTGTCGGTGTTCTGACCTGCGGTCAGGCCGCGACGGCCGCCGGCGCCACGGGCAGGCACCCCATGCCGTCGAGCGCAGCCTCCACCGCTGCTTCGAGCGGCGTGTGCGGCTCGCGCCCCAGAAAAGCCACCAGCTTCGCGTTGTCCATGCCCACGGGCGTGCGCCACAGGTAACGCATCTCGCGCAGTTCGCGAAAGGTCGCAACGAAGGGCGAGGCCAGCGTCAGCAGCCCCCACGCAAAGGCGCGCACGGGCACCTCGGCGCCGGTGCGGCGCGCCACCACGCTGCGGATGGCGGTGCTCATGCGCGTGCCGTCGGCGTCCCAATGCCCGGCCATGTGGAAGCGCGCGAAGGCCTCGAGCCGGTCACGCCGTGCCAGCAGCTCGACCATGGTGCGCGCCACGTCCGGCAGGTACGACCAGTGATGGCCGACGCCCGCATCGCCCGGGTAGCTCACCGCCCGCACCGGTTGCCCCGCCTTCACCAGCCCTTGCGAGAACCAGTTGTTGCCGGCCTTCGGTCCGAAGAAGTCACCGGCGCGCACGATCAGCACGCGCGCGCCCTCGCGGCTGGCTTGTTCAAGGCGCCTTTCCATCTCGACGCGGATCGCGCCCTTGGCCGTGAGCGGGCGCTGCGGCGAGTCTTCGGCCAGCAGCGGGAAGGCATCGGGGCCGAAGTTGTAGACCGTGCCGGGCAGCACGACGGTCGCGCCCTCGGCCTTCGCGGCGGCGAGGGTGCTGTCGAGCATCGGCAGCACCAGCTCCGACCAGCCGCGGTAGCCCGGCGGATTGACCGCATGCACGATGACCGAACAGCCCTTCGCGGCCCGCCGCACGGCCTGCGCGTCCATCGCGTCGCCGGCCAGCCAGGTGATGCCCTCGCGCTTTCCTTCGACCGCGCCGCGCTTCAGGGCGCGCACCTCCCAGCCCGCATCGCACAGCTGGCGGGCCACCTCGCCGCCGATGCCGCCCGTGGCGCCCAGCACCAGAACCGTGTTGTCGTTGCCTGCCATGAAATGGTCCAGAAGAGTGATCGATGGCTAATTCTGGGCACGATGGGGTTCGAATGGAATTGCCGAACATGCGCCATCGGCCATACATTTCTGTATGACCTGGAACATCAGCTGGGAGCTGTACCGCTCCTTCCTCGGCGTGCTGCGCGAGGGTTCGCTCTCGGGCGCGGCGCGCGCACTCGGCATCACGCAGCCCACCGTGGGGCGCCATGTGGCGGCGCTCGAAGAGGCGCTGGGCGTAGTGCTCTTCACACGCTCGCAGGTGGGCCTGCTGCCCACCGAAGTGGCGCTGGCGCTGCGCACGCATACCGAGGCCATGGAAAGCACCGCGGCCTCGCTGCAGCGCGCCGCCAGCAGCCAGGGCGACGGCGTGCGCGGCGTGGTGCGGGTGTCGGTCAGCGAGGTGGTCGCGGTGGAGGTGCTGCCGCCCGTCGTGGCGCGGCTGCGCGAAGCGCACCCGGCCCTGAAGGTCGAGCTGGTGGCTACCAACCGCGTGCAAGACCTGCTGCGGCGCGAGGCCGACATCGCCGTGCGCATGGTGCGGCCCCGGCAGGCGCAGCTGGTGGCGCGCCGCATCGGCCACATCGAGCTGGGCTTCCATGCGCACACCAGCTACCTCGCGCGCCACGGCACGCCGCGCACGCCCGACGACCTGGCGGCGCATGCGCTCATCGGCTACGACCAGCCCTCGGCCTTCGTGCGCGACGCGATCAAGTCACTCAAGTCGGCCACGGGCTTCACGCGCGACGCCTTTGCACTGCGCACCGACAGCGACCTCGCGCAGCTGGCGCTCATTCGCGCGGGTGCGGGCATCGGCGTGTGCCAGGTGGGTCTGGCGAAGCGCGACGCCGCGCTGGTGCGCCTGCTGCCGCGCGCGCTCTCGCTCAAGCTCGACACCTGGGTCACGATGCATGAAGACCTGCGCCACAGCCCGCGCTGCCGCGTGGCCTTCGATGCGCTGGTCGAGGGCTTGCAACAGTACGTTGGCGCGGCGGCGGCCCCCGCGCCGCGGGCGACAATGCCCCGCGCAAGACCCAAAGCTTCTCCCTGAATGACGACGACCGATTCCCCCGACCACCTCCCCCTGCAGGAACCCCGCCTCTGGCGCGACGACCTCTGGACTGCCCGCATCATCAAGAACGAGGAAGACGACGGCTGGGCCGTCGAGATGACCCGCCACGGCGACCCCGAGCCCGCGCTCGTCGGCCCCTGGACCATGGGCCGCGACAAGAAGAACCCCAAGCCGCTGGACACCCCCGCCTTCCACACGCTGGTGAAGACCGCCGCCGAGGTGATCCGCCGCCACGAGCAGCAGCTGCACGCCACGCTCAACAAGAGCGTGACGGTCACCGCGCGCAACGACCAGCGCATTCGCGTGGCCCTGTCGATCGTGCCCGACGAAGACAACCCCTCGGCCACGCTCACGGCGTACGACGATGCCGACGACTCGGAGCTGGCGAGCGTGAACGTGTCGCCCGCGTTCCGGCTCACGACGTCGAGCGCCACCGCGTGGATCGAGTCGGACTACGCACGCCCGCGCAGCTGACCGCCTCTGATTCACGCAGGCGCTGCGCGCGAATAGCACACGCGCCGCCCTTTCGCCAATTAGCGAAAAAGCGTATGTTCACGCCGGGGTGAGACGAGAAGAATCCGCCCCAACGAGCAATCGTTCCCAGTCATACGACGCCCGCTGCCAGTGCTGCCAGCGAGGTGTCGGGCAATAAAGCCCGAATCGGTTTCACCACCGGTTCGGGCTTTTTTGTTTTTTCGGTCGC
>NZ_CALRZC010000106.1:0-25561 GCF_943372545.1 Variovorax sp. YR752
AGGGGCGCGGAGGCGGCCGATGCGGTGGCAGAGGCTGCGGAAGCGGAGAGGTCGGCAGGAGTCATCATCGGGGAGGGCAATGTAGCCCAGGTTCGTGCCTCGGGCGCGATGATCGGTTCCCCGCGGAACCTGCGGGTTACCCGCAGGCCGAGGCCGGCTTCACGCGTGGGCGACGAACACCGCGAAGGTGTCGCTCTCGTCGCGCCAGCAGCGCGTTCGCACGAAGCCTGCTTCGCGCAGCAAGGTGTCGAAGCGCTCGGGGCGGTACTTGTACGAGTACTCCGTCAGGATGCGTTCACCGGCGGCGAATCGGCGTTCGCCGGCCGGCCAACGGACGTGCACGGGGCTGCGCGCCTGCAGGTGCATCTCGATGCGCGAGGCCGCTTCGTCGTAGAGCGCCACGTGCTGCCATTGCCGAGCGTCGAAATCGCTGCCGATGACCCGGTTGAGGTGGTGCAGCGTGTTCCGGTTGAAGGCTGCGGTGACGCCGACTGCATCGTCGTAGGCCGCCTCGAGCACGGCCTTCGGCTTGACCAGATCGACGCCGATCAGCAGGCAGCCGCCGCCCGCATGGCGATGCACGCGGCGCAGGAAGGCCAGCGCACCGTCGGGCGTGAAGTTGCCGATGCTCCAGCCGGGGTAGAAGAACAGCGGCCGGCCGTGCACCCGCCCGGCGGGCAGATCGAGCGACTCGGCGAAGTCGATGCCGAGCCCGGCCATCTCGATCCGGGGGTGCTCGCGCTGCAGGCGGCGCAGCGCGTCGCGCAGGAAATCCACCGAGATGTCGACCGCGAGGTAGTGCGCCGGCTCGAAGAGCGCGAACAGCGCCGCCGCCTTGGCGCAGTTGCCCGCGCCGAGGTCGATCATCGTGCCCGCCGCGCCGACGGCTTCGGCGATCGCTGCGCCATGGTGCGCGAAGATGGCGGCCTCGGTGCGCGTCGGGTAGTACTCGGGCAGTGCCGTGATGGCCTCGAACAGCATCGAACCGAGGCGATCGTAGAAGTACTTCGGCGCGATGCGCGCCTGCGGCTCGAGCAGGGCCGCACAGGCGGCCGCACGCTGCGCTTCGGCGTCTGCCACGTGCAGCTGGAGAAATCGCGGTTCGGACATCGTCGGTAGGCGCGGGTGGGGTGGGGCGGGGCGGGGCTCCGCATCTTGCACAGCGTTGCGGGCTTTGTCGAGGTGGCTGGCCGGTTCTGACAGGCCGGCAGGGGCGCGACGACACGCTTCGGCCGGCGCTCCGGTGCCTGATGAATAATGCGCGGCCGCCGATGTGCTCGGTGGTCACCGCGACGATCGATTCACCCATGCAGATCGGCTTCTCCGTCAACGAGATCCTCTTCCTCGCCACGCTGGCCACCGGCGCGTGCTGGGTCGCGTGGCGGCTGCGTGTGCGCCGGCTCGGCGCCGTGCCGGCGAGAAAGCCGTGGTGGGTGCATTTCGGCGCCGAGCTGTTCGTCATCGTCGCGCTGATGTTCACCTGCCGCGTGGCGCTGGCCGACTGGCCCAAGGTGCCGTCGGGCTCGATGGAGCCGACACTGCGCGTCGGCGACTATCTGCTGGTCAACCACCTGGCCTACGGGCCGCGACTGCCTTTCACCAACACCGCGATCGAGTTCGGCTCGCCGCAGCGCGGCGACGTGGTGGTGTTCCGCTTCCCGCCGGATGTCTCGCAGTTCTACGTCAAGCGGCTGGTCGGCATGCCGGGTGACGTGGTGCGCTTCGAGAGCGGCGTGGTCAGCGTGAACGGCGCGTCGGCACAGGTGCAACTGCTCGGCGAAGGCGTCGGCGAGGGTGTGGCCGCAGAAGACCGAGGCCAGTGGCTGCTGCGCGAGACGGTCGCCGGCCGCAGCCACACGATCAAGGTGAACCCGTTCGTGCAAGGCCGCGCGCCGCTGGAATCGATTGCCGACCACTGCAGCGAGCCGCGTGCCGGCTCATGGCGCTGCGTGGTGCCGCCGGGCCAGTACCTGATGCTCGGCGACAACCGCGACAATTCGGTCGACTCGCGCAGCTGGGGCTTCCTGCCGCACGAGCAGGTGTACGGCAAGGCCGTGCGGGTGCTGTTCAACTTCTCGGACTGGTCGCGCGCATGGATGCCGTTGTGAACTCCTCGGGCGAGCTCGCCGGCCGCCACATCGTGCTCGGCCTGTCGGGCGGCATCGCCTGCTACAAGGCCGCCGAGCTGACCCGCGCGCTGGTCAAGGCCGGCGCCACCGTGCAGGTGGTGATGACCGAGGCGGCGGAGCACTTCATCACTGCGACCACGCTGCAGGCGCTGTCCAACCGGGCTGTCTACACCAGCCAGTGGGACCCGCGGCAACCCAACAGCATGGCGCACATCAACCTGACGCGCGAGGCCGATGCGGTGCTGGTGGCGCCGGCCAGTGCCGACTTCATCGCCAGGCTGCTGCATGGCCGCGCCGACGACCTGCTGAGCCTGCTGTGCCTGGCGCGGCCGATCGAACGCTGCCCGCTGCTGGTGGCGCCGGCGATGAACCGCGAGATGTGGGCGCACCCGGCCACGCAGCGCAACTTCGCGCAGCTGCGCGCCGACGGCGCGACCGTGCTCGGCCCGGCCGCCGGCGACCAGGCCTGCGGCGAGATCGGCGACGGCCGCATGCTCGAGCCCGAGGAACTGCTGGCCGAGCTGATCGCCTTCTTCCAGCCGAAGGCACTGCTGGGCAAGAAGCTGCTCATCACCGCCGGCCCGACCTTCGAGCCGATCGACCCGGTGCGCGGCATCACCAACCTCTCCAGCGGCAAGATGGGTTTCGCGATCGCGCGCGCGGCGGCCGATGCGGGCGCCGAGGTCACGCTGGTCGCCGGGCCGGTGCACCTGGACACGCCGCGCCACGTTCGGCGCATCGACGTGCGCACCGCGCAGCAGATGTTCGATGCGGTGCTGCCGGCGGCGCCGCGGCACGACGTGTTCATCGCCACCGCTGCGGTGGCCGACTGGCGGCCGGCCACGCTGTCCGACCACAAGATCAAGAAGAACGGCGGCAAGGTGGCGCCGAGCTTCGAGCTGACCGAGAACCCGGACATCCTCGCTGCCGTCGCGAAGCTGCCGGACCGGCCGTATTGCGTCGGCTTTGCGGCCGAGAGCCACGACCTGCTCAAGCACGCGCACGAGAAGCTGGTGCGCAAGAACGTGCCGCTGATCGTCGGCAACCTCGGCCCGGCCACCTTCGGCCAGGACGACAACGCGCTGACCCTGGTCGACGCTAAGGGCCACCGCGAACTGCCGCGTGCCGACAAACTTTCCCTCGCGCGTGCACTGGTCGCCGAGATCGCCGCACGCCTGGCCGCAGAGAAGACATGACCACCATCGACCTGAAAGTGCTCGACCCCCGCATGGCCGAGCAGTTGCCCGCCTACGCCACGCCCGGCAGCGCCGGCCTGGACCTGCGCGCCTGCCTCGACGCGCCGCTGGTGCTCTCCCCAGGGCAGTCGCAGCTGATCCCGACGGGACTGTCCATCCACATCGGCGATCCGGGCCTGGCGGCGATGATCCTGCCGCGCTCGGGGCTGGGCCACAAGCACGGCATCGTGCTGGGCAACCTGGTCGGCCTGATCGATTCCGACTACCAGGGCCCGCTGATGGTGAGCTGCTGGAACCGCGGCCAGACCGAGTTCACGGTGCAACCGATGGAGCGTATCGCGCAGCTGGTCATCGTGCCGGTGGTGCAGGCTGCGTTCCGCCGCGTCGACGAGTTCGGCGCGTCGACGCGGGGCGAGGGCGGGTTTGGCTCGACCGGCAAGCACTGACGGCCGGCGCCGCGGCGCGGCCGCTGTGCTCCCTCAGTGCAGCGGCGTGTCCGGCGGCGCCGTGTTCAGTACCGTGAGGGCCGACGAGCCGACGCTGCCGGCCTCGATCTCTTCCTCGGTCGCCTCACGCACGTCGCGAACCACCAAGTCCAGGCGCAGCGCGATGCCGGCCAGCGGGTGGTTGCCGTCCAGCACCACATGTTCGGGATAGACCTCGGTGACGGTGTAGATCGCGTCGGCCGGCATGTCCGGCGTGGTCGAGCCCGGTGGCGGGCCGTCGAACTGCAGGCCGACGTCCACGCCCTCGGGCATGATCTTGCGCGATTCGAAGAACACCAGCGCCGGGTCGTAGTCGCCGAAGGCATGCTCGGGTTCGAGGTGCAGCGTCGCGGCGAAGCCGATGGTCTGGTCGTGCAGCGCCTGCTCGACCTTCTCCAGCAGGTCTTCGCCGCCGTAGAAGAACTCGAGCGGCTCGGGCAACTCGTCGATCAGGTTGCCTTGGGTATCTTGCAGTCGCCAGGTGAGCGTGACGACGCAGGGGGACGAAATCAGCATGTCTTCGATGATCGCACAATCGCCCCCATGAACCCGATCCAGATCGACTCGCCGAGCGCACTGCTGGGCGGCCTCACGCCGCAGCAGTTCATGCGCCGGCACTGGCAGAAGAAGCCGCTGCTGGTGCGCCAGGCGGTGCCGATGGACAAGCCTTTCGTGTCGCGCAGCGAACTGTTCGGCATCGCTGCCAGCGAGGATGTCGAGTCTCGCCTGATCGTGCGCCACGGCCGCGACTGGACGCTGCGCCACGGCCCGCTGCCGCGACGGGCGTTGCCACCGCTGTCGCGGCCGCAATGGAGCCTGCTCGTGCAGGGGCTGGATCTGCACCTGGACAGCGCGCGCGCCATGCTCGAGCGCTTCCGCTTTGCGCCGGACGCCCGGCTCGACGACGTGATGGTGTCCTATGCCACCGACGGCGGCGGCGTCGGCCCGCACTTCGACTCCTACGACGTGTTCCTGCTGCAGATCCACGGCGCGCGACGCTGGCGCATCGGCCGCCTGCCGGACCCGCAACTGCAGCCTGACGTGCCGCTGAAGATCCTCACCAACTTCGTGCCCGAACAGGAGTGGCTTCTGCAGCCCGGCGACATGCTCTACCTGCCGCCACGCTGGGCGCACGATGGCATCGCCGAGGGCGAGTGCATGACCTGCTCGATCGGCTTTCGATCGGCGGGCGCCGGCGAGATCGCACGTGAACTGCTGCAGCGCGCGCTCGACGCCGACGACGGCGATGCCGGCGGGCGGCTGTACCGCGACCCAGGGCAACCGGCGACGCGGCAGCCCGGACGCATCCCGGCCGAACTGCAGGCCTTCGGCCGCGAGGCGCTGCGCGCGTGGATGGCGCGGCAGGGTGGGTTCGAGCTCGCGCTCGGCGAGGTGCTCAGCGAACCGAAGCCGGGTGTGTGGTTCCAGGCCGGCGTGCCGCCGCCGGCGCGCGCCGGTGTCCGCCTCGACCGGCGCACACGGATGCTGCACGATGCGCGGCATGTCTTCATCAACGGCGAGGCATTTCGTGCCGGTGGGCGCGATGCCACACTGATGCGGCGGCTGGCCGACCGCCGGATGCTCGACGCGCGCGAGCGCGCAGCGCTGGGAATTGACGCAAGTCAGTTGATCGACCAATGGGCGCGTGCAGGCTGGCTGCACGCAGTGGACGAGGACGACGCACGATGAGTGAACCGACCCGCGCGATGATCGAGTCGCGCAGCGACTTCCAGAACGCCGTGCGCGGCGCCTTTGCCGAAGCCGCCCTGGTGGGCTGCCGCGAGATCTGGCTGATCGACGACGATTTCGCCGACTGGCCGCTCAGCGAGAGCGCAGTGGTCGACGACCTGACCCACTGGGTCGCCGCGCACCGCAGCTTCACGGTGGTGGCGCGCAGCTTCGACGAGATCGCCCGGCACCATGCACGCTGGGTGACTTGGCGGCGACAGTTCTCGCATGTGGTGCATTGCCGCACCAACAACGATCTCGAAGCCGGGCAGATGCCCTGCATCCTGCTCGCCCCAGGCCTGCTTTCGGTGCGCTTGCACGATCGCGTGAACTACCGCGGTGTGGCGTCACGCGAAACCGCCGACGCCGTGCACTGGCGCGAGGCCATTGATGCGGTTTTGCAACGGTCCGAGGAGGCGTTCCCTGCGACAACCCTGGGTCTCTAGGGACTTCCCTAGTACTGGCTATAATCGAAGGCTGGTCACAAGGGGTGCTCGAGCACTCCGGGCCTGATGGATGGGCCTCTGCTCGATCGGAGGGTTCCCACAATTACCGGTAATTGTTCGACTCTTTGATTTGAGGACACAAGTATGAAGACGACCGTTCTGCTGGCTTCCCTGGTTGCTGCCCTTGCCCTGGCCGCTTGCGGCAAGAAGGAAGAGGCGCCTGCCGTTCCCGCCGCCGTGACCGCTCCGGTCGCCGAGGCTGCTTCCGCCGCTGTCGCCGCCACCGCTGACGCCGCTTCGGGCGCTGCCGCCGCTGTCGCTGGCGCCGCTTCGGAAGCTGCTGCCGCCACCGCCGACGCCGCGTCTATGGCCGCTGGCAAGGCTGCCGACGCCGTGAAGGACGCCGCTGCCAAGGCTGCCGACGCCGTCAAGAAGTAATCCGGTTCCGCACTGGATTGCTGCACAAAGGCCGCCGTGAGGCGGCCTTTTGCATGCTGGCCGCTGCGAGGCGGCCGGTGGCATGGTGGGCCGCCGCGAGGCGGCTCAATGCATTGGGTGACCGGGTCAGCGGATCGACAACCAGTCGAACCCGGTGATCGGATCCGCGACCACGATGTCTTCGGGCCCGGCGCCGCAGGCGCCACCGAGTGCGGCGCGCGCCAGTTCGGGCCGGTTGTTCTGCTCGCTCAGGTGGGCCGCCACCAGGTGCTGCAGGCGGTCAATCCGGCACCCGGCCAGGATCTGCGCCGCCGTGTCATTCGACAGGTGCCCGAGCGGCCCGCCGATGCGTGACTTCAGCGAGGGCGGGTAGCGCGATCCGGCGAGCATTCCGGCGTCGTGGTTGCATTCCAGCAGCAGGGCATCGCAGTCGTGCAGGTGCGCCAGCAGGTGCGGCGTGGCCGATCCGGCATCGGTCAGCACGCCCAGGTGCGCTGCCCCGTCGCTGCAGCGCAGTTGCAGGGGCTCGGCGGCGTCGTGCGGAACGGTGTAGGGCATGAGCTGCAGGCTGCCCACCGCGATGGCCTCGCCGTCCCGGGCGAAGCGCAGCAGGCCGTCGGCTTCGGGAGCGCCGATCGCGCGCCAGGTGCCGCGGCTCATCCACAACGTGATGCCGTGGCGGCGCGCGAGGGTCAGCGCGCAGCCGACATGGTCGCCGTGTTCGTGGGTGACGAAGATGGCGTCGAGCTCGCTGCATTGCAGCCCGGCACGCGCGAGCCGGGTCTCGAACTCGCGCAGCGAGAAGCCACAGTCGATCGCCACCCGGTGGGCGCGCGCTCCGTCGACGGCTTCGACGACAGTGGCGTTGCCACCGCTGCCGCTGCCGAGGCTGCAGAAGCGCATCGGCGAGGCTGCGTCTACTTCAGCTCTTCGAGCAGCAGCGAGACGATGCGCTGGGCGTTCTCGCCGGCCTCGGGCGCTCCCTGCGTGTTCTGCACCGAGACGTTGCTGCGCTCGCCTTCGGCCT
Source organism: Variovorax sp. YR752 (assembly GCF_943372545.1). Taxonomy (NCBI): domain Bacteria; kingdom Pseudomonadati; phylum Pseudomonadota; class Betaproteobacteria; order Burkholderiales; family Comamonadaceae; genus Variovorax; species Variovorax sp. YR752. The sequence goes on from NZ_CALRZC010000106.1 coordinate 7,450, forward strand.
TGACGAGGATGCGGTAGCGAATCGGGCCGGACGCCGAGGCATCGGAGCCGAACAGGCGCGCCAGGAAGCCCTTCTCGGCCTTGCCGACATCCTTCGGATCGACGTAGCGCACGAAGTACAGGCCCTGGGCGCGGTCGCGGTCCTCGACGGTGAAGCCGCCGCGGTCCAGCGCCAGGCCGACACGGCGCCAGGCGCGGTCGAAGTTGTCGTCGACCTGCAGCGTCGCGCCCGGCTGGCCCGACACGATGCGGGCGCGGGCCGTCGGCTCCGGCGCCGCAGCCACGGCGGTCTTGGCTGCCTCTTCCGTCACGCCCAGGCGTGTCATCAGGCGGGCAAGGAAGGTCGCCTCCAGCTGCGGGTCGGCGGGCCGTGGCTGCCAGACCGTGCTGTCCTTCTGCTGGCTCGTGTACACCTCTTCGACGCCGCGGTGGCTGATGTAGACCTCGCTGCCCGTCGCGGTGCGCTCGACGCGGGTGCGGAACTTGTCGCGCTCACCGGTCGAGTAGAACGAGTCCAGCACCTTGCCGATCGCGCCGCGAACGATGTCCTGCGGCAGCTTGGCGCGGTTCTCGTTCCACTCCGTTTCCATCAAGCCGGCGGCGGGCTGATCGACGACGAGGGAGAAGCCGCTGTCCTTCCAGAAGGCCTGCAGGCGCGGCCACAACTGCTCGGGCGGCAGCGGCGTGACCAGCCAGCGCTGGTTGCCCTGGCGCTCGATGCGAACGTCGCCGATCTGCGACGGCGCGACGGCACCGGTGCTGCTCGTCACCGCGGTGACGACCGGCGCAGACGCCGCCCCCTGGAAGGTCGAGGCGCTGACCGCGCCGCCGGACGTCGCATAGCGCGAGTCGCGTGCGAGCTGCGTCAGGTCGGGCGGGATCTCGAGGCCGGGCGTCTTCGTGCCGGAGGTGCGGTAGTCGATCTTGTCGCCGGCGACGAAGTTCTCGATCGACGAGCAACCGGCGAGCGCGAGGCCGAGGCCGAGGGCGAGCGCGGCGCCGCGCAGCGGCAGGTGGGCAGGAACACGGGTCACGAGAGACGTCTCCGAGAGGGCCGCGCTGGCAAGAGCCGCGCGGCACCGGGGGGCAGGGGAGGGGCGGCCGGGGCGGCTCGTCACAGCAGCGCAGCGTCGCGCAATGCCTGCTCGACCTGCTGCTCGCCGGCGGCGGTCAGCGGGGTGATCGGCAGACGCAGGCCAGCGCCGATCAGGCCGAGGCGCTTCATCGCCCACTTGGTCGGTGCCGGGCTGGATTCGCAGAACAAGGCCTTGTGCAGCGCCAGCAGGCGCATCTGGATCGCCGTGGCTTCGCGCACGCGGCCCTCGACCGCGGCGATGCACAACTCGTGCATCAGCTTCGGCGCGACGTTGGCAGTCACGCTGACGTTGCCCTGGCCGCCGAGCAGCATCAAGGCGACCGCGGTGCCGTCGTCGCCGGAGTAGATCGCGAAGCTCTTCGGCGCCTGCTTGATCAGCCATTGCGCGCGCTCGATGTTGCCGGTGGCTTCCTTCACGCCGATCACGCCGGGCAGGGCGGCGCAGCGCAGCGCGGTCTCGGGCTGCATGTCTGCCACCGTGCGGCCGGGGACGTTGTACAGCACCATCGGGATGTCGACCGCCTCGGCGATCGCCTTGTAGTGCTGGTAGATGCCTTCCTGCGAGGGCTTGTTGTAGTACGGCACCACCGACAGCGTGCAGTCGGCGCCGACCTGCCTGGCGAAGCGCGAGAGTTCGATCGCCTCGCGCGTGGAGTTGCCGCCGGTGCCGGCCATGATGGGCACGCGGCCCTTCGCGTGCTCGACCGAGACGCGGATGATCTCGCAATGCTCCTCGACGGAGACGGTCGGCGACTCGCCGGTGGTGCCGACGACGCCGATGCAGTCGGTGCCTTGCTCGATGTGCCAGTCGATCAGCCGGCGCAGCGCGGCGTAGTCGACGCTGCCGTCATCGTGCATCGGGGTGACGAGCGCGACGATGCTGCCAACAATGGGTTTCATGGGGCGTCCTCTGAATCGGGTGATTTTAGCCGGGCCGGGGCGCTCGCCCGGGGGCTACAGGGGATAGCGCGGCGCAACGGCGGATGTCGGGGTCTCGCGCACGGCGGCCAGGCGTTGCACGTAGCGGTCGGGGCCACCGAGGAAGCCGTCCTCGTAGGCGACGATGCGCAGGCCTACGGCCGCGCCCAGCAGTTCGCCCGGGCGCAGCAGGAAATCCGGGCGCGAGGGCTTGCCGACGGTCTCGTTGCCTGCGGCGAAGGTCTCGTAGAGAAGCACGCCGCCGGGGGCGACGCTGGCAACCAGGGTCGGCAGCAGCGGCCGCCAGAGGTAGTTCGTCACCACCACCGCATCGAAGCGTCGGCCGGCCAGCGGCCAGGGGCCGTTCTCGATGTCGGCGACGAGCACCTCGCCGGCATCGCGCAGAGGTTCCAGCGCGGCGGCATCACGGTCCACACCGGTGACGCGGCAGCCGCGCTGTGCGAACCAGCGCAGGTGGCGGCCGGAGCCGCAGGCCACGTCAAGCACGCTCGCCCCGTGCGGTACCAGCGCCGACCAGCGCTGCACCCAGGGTGACGGCGCGAGGGCGCCATGCGTCTGCATCAGAAGCAGGCCCAGAGCTGGTTGGCCAGTGTCATCGCGATGTCGGGCTGGAGGTAGGCGGCGAAGACGAGCAGCAGTGCCACGCCGGCCACGGCCCAGGCGACGCTGCGGCGCAGCTTCATGCCGCCGCCGCTCCGGCGGGCAGGCCGCGGTCGATCGCACGCTCCTTGACCGGCAGGTTGGCCAGCGCCGCGAACACACCGAGCGCCACCGCGATCCACCAGACCACGTCGTAGCTTCCAGTGGCGTCGTAGAACTTGCCGCCGAGCCAGACGCCGAGGAAGCTGCCGATCTGGTGGCTGAGGAAGACGAAGCCACCGAGCATCGACAGGTACTGCACGCCGAAGATCTGCGCGACCATCGCGTTGGTCGGCGGGACCGTCGACAACCACAGCACGCCCATCACCGCGGAGAAGACGTAGACGCTCCACGGCGTCAGCGGCACGGCCAGGAAGATCACGATGGCGGCCGAGCGCAGCAGGTAGATCGTCGACAGGATGTACTTCTTCGGCATGCGCTGGCCGAGCGAGCCGGCGGCGTAGGTGCCGATCACGTTGAAAAGGCCGATGAGCGCCAGCGCAGTCGTCGCCACGTTCGGCGTCAGGCCATGGTCCTTCAGGTAGCTCGGCATGTGCACGCCGATGAAGACGACCTGGAAGCCGCAGACGAAGTAGCCGGCCATCAGCCAGCGGAAGCTCGGGTAGGCGAAGGCCTCGCGCAGTGCCGCCGCCACGCTCTGCTGGCCGGCCGATCCGGCCGCACGCTCGGGCTCCTTCAGGCCCCAGGCCAGCGGCACGATGGCCAGCGCCAGGCAGCCGAGCACGAACAGCGCCGACTGCCAGCCGAAGCCGCCGATCAGCCAGTTCTCCACCGGCACCATCAGGAACTGGCCGAAGGAGCCGGCCGCGGCGGCCACGCCCATCGCCCAGCTGCGCTTCTCTGGCGCGACGTTGCGGCCGATCACGCCGTACACCACTGCGTAGGTCGTGCCCGACTGCGCCATGCCCAGCAGCAGGCCGGCGCTGCCGGTGAAGGCCAGGCCCGAGGTCGAGACGGCCATCAGCACCAGGCCGAGCGAGTACAGCAGGCTGCCGACGATCAGCACCTTGAAGGCGCCGAAGCGATCGGCCAGCGCGCCGGCGAACGGGCCCGCCAGGCCCCAGGCGAGGTTCTGTACGGCCAGCGCGAAGGCGAAGGTCTCGCGCGTCCAGCCACGGTCCATGGTGATCGGCTGCAGCCACAGGCCGAAGCCGTGGCGGATGCCCATCGACAGCGTGACGATCGCGGCGCCGCATACCAGCACCTGGGTCATCGAGAGGCGGGCAGGGGCAGCGGTCGTCGTCGTCATCGCGGGATTGTCGCCGGATCGTTCGCAACGTGCAGGAGACGTGCTGGCAGAGCGCCGGTCGCGCACCCTCTTGCGGGCGAGGCGAAGCGGTCGCGCATCGTCTACACATGGAGCATGAACGGCAAGCAGACGCACGCCATCACGACCATCCGGCAGGCCTGCTTCGCGGGCCTGGGCGGCCGCACGCTGATGCCCATCGTCGCGGCGCAGCTGCGCGCGCTGGTGCCTGCAGCCTGCTGCCAGTTCACCTGGTCCAGCGAGACGGGGCGCATCACGAACTTCTGGTGCGACACCTTCATGCCGCGCCGAACCGCCTGGATCATCCTCAACCACCGGCGCTACGAGGCCGACGCCGGCGTGAGCTTCCGCGAGCTGGCGATGTTCGGCGCGCCGACCGGCAACCTGCGCGCCTGGTGGGAGCGCGGCTTCGAACGCAGCGCCACCTATGCAGCGGTGTTCGAGCCCTACGGCTTCAAGTGGTTTCTCGACGGCGTCGTGCGCGATGCGCAGCGGCCCTACGGCGTGCTTGCGATGATCCGCCGGCGCGACCAGCCCGACTTCTCTCCCGACGAAGAGGCGCTGGTCGGGCGTGTGCTGCCCTACCTGGCCCATGCGCTGCAGGTGCAGGCCATGCGGCCCTCGCGCTTCGTGTCCGCGGGTCGCTCGGCGCTGGTGGTGTGCAGCGAGGAGGGCGAGGTGCTCGAGTGGTCCGAGGCCGCCCACCGGCTGGCCGTGTTCGCGCTGCTCGAGCGCATTGACCTCGACGCCCGCGTCGGCAGCGGCGACTTCGACGATGCCCGCGCGGCGCTGCGCTGCGTCGCTCGCGAACTGTCGCAGCGGCTGCAGGATGGTGACGAGGCTGGCGGGTTGCCGACGATCGTCCGGCACAACGGCTGGGGCGAGTTCGTGCTGCGCGGCTATCGCCTGCGCGGCGGCGCCGGCGCGACCACGCGGCTGGGCATCCTGATCGAGCAGCTCGTGCCCTTCGAGTCCCACCTGCTCGAGCGGATCAATGCGACCACGCTCACCGCCAGGCAGAAGGAGATCGCGCTGCTCAGCGCGAAGGGGCTGGCGAATGCGCAGATCGCCAGCCAGCTCAACATCAGCCCGCACACCTTGAAGGAGTACTTCAAGGACATCTACTCACGGCTGGAGATCAACAGCCAGCGCCAGCTCGTCGAGCGCCTGAGCGCCTGAGGCCCCGGACCGAGGGGCCGGCAGCGGACCCCCACCGCGGTGGGGAGCGCCCGCCGGCCGCAGGGCCTACCTTGTGGACAGGGGGACGCAGTCGCGGCCCCTGAACCCACCCCAGGAGCACACCATGGCCTTTTTCGACGACATGAACGCAGCGCTGGAAACCTACCCGGAGACGAACGTGACGATCGAGATCGTCGACGTCGTGCTGACCGGCAGCGCACTGAACGTGAACGAGACGGCGAGCTTTCGCGTCAAGGTCACCAACACCGGCCCGTTGAACCTGACCGGCGTCACCCTGCGGGTGAAGGGCCAGAACGGCGCGACCGTGAAGGACAGCGGCGCCATCGCGCCCTTCGTGAGCGAGTTCGTCGGTGCCGAACTCGCCACGATCGCGGCGCACGGCGGCTCGCAGCTCTCGCCGGGCAGCCCCTACACGCTGAAGGCGCCGGGCGCGGCCCAGGCCGCCAAGACGCTGGTCAAGGCGTCGCTGGAGGCCTGGGATGCCAACCTCGACCACATCCTGCTCGCCCACAGCGACCCGCTCGCCACGGTGAAGGGCACCTACTCGAGCGCCGTCGTGGCGGCCTGACATCACTTCCGGAGATCCGCATGAAGACACTTGCAACCCTGATGCACGCCGCGCTCGTGGTGGCGGCGCTCGCCCACGGCGACGCCTTCGCGGCGCGGCCGGCCAACCTCGCCGGAACGACCTGGACGGTGCAGATCAACCGCGACAGCGAACAGCTCGTCATCGTCACCCAGGGCGGGCCGGGTGCGCCCGGCGCGGCGACCTGCCGCGTCATCAACGGCACCCTGGGCATCGCACCGGTGCGCGGCTGGTACTGCCCGGGCAGCGGGCGCATCCACTTCCACCACAAGAACCTGAGCACCGGGCTGACCGTGCGCACCTTCACCGGCAGCGTGTCGGACGATGTCGTGGGCCAGCCGCTGTACATGGCCGGCACGGTGATGGTCAACAACTCGGTGTTCGACGAGCTCGGCGAGTACAACTTCTCGGCGGTGCGCTAGCCTGGAGGCGGGGGCGTCGGGGCTGGCCCGACGCCTAGAATCCGCCGCCATGGCAACCAAGAGCAAGACCCCCGGCAGCTACGGCGAAGCGTCGATCCGCGTCCTCAAGGGCCTGGAGCCCGTCAAGCAGCGGCCGGGCATGTACACCCGCACCGACAACCCGCTGCACATCGTCCAGGAGGTGATCGACAACGCGGCCGACGAGGCGCTGGCCGGGCAGGGCCAGCGCATCGACGTGACGCTGCATGCCGACGGCTCGGTCAGCGTAGAGGACGACGGCCGCGGCATTCCCTTCGGCCTGCACCCGGAAGAGCAGGTGCCGGTGGTCGAGATCGTCTACACGCGGCTGCATGCCGGCGGCAAGTTCGACAAGGGCTCCGGCGGTGCCTACAGCTTCTCCGGCGGCCTGCACGGCGTGGGTGTCAGCGTGACCAATGCCTTGTCGAAGCGGCTCGAGGTGACGGTCTGGCGCGAGGGCCAGGTGGCGACGCTCACCTTCTCCGGCGGTGACGTGATCGAGCCGCTGAAGATCCGCAAGATCGCCAGCGGCGACCGCAAGTGCGGCACCACGGTGCGCGCCTGGCCCGACGCGAAATACTTCGAGAGCGCCGACCTGCCGAAGGCGGAGCTGACCCACCTGCTGCGCAGCAAGGCGGTGCTGATGCCGGGCGTGAGCGTCTCGCTGACGATCGAGAAGTCGGGTGAGAAGCAGACCTGGCTGTACAAGGGCGGCCTGCGCGACTACCTGATGCAGACGCTGCCGGCCGACCCGATCATCCCGCTGTTCGAGGGCGAGCACTACGCCGACGGCGGCGAGACCGAGAACTTCGCCGAGGGCGAGGGCGCGGCCTGGTGCGTGGCCTTCACCGACGACGGCAACGTCATGCGCGAGAGCTACGTCAACCTGATCCCGACGCCGGCCGGCGGCACGCACGAGTCGGGCCTGAAGGACGGGCTGTTCGGCGCGATCAAGGGTTTCATCGACCTGCACTCGCTGCTGCCCAAGGGCGTCAAGCTGATGCCGGAAGACGTGTTCTCGCGCGCCAGCTTCGTGCTCTCGGCCAAGGTGCTGGACCCGCAGTTCCAGGGCCAGATCAAGGAACGGCTGAACTCGCGCGATGCGCTGCGCCTGGTGTCGACCTACGTCAAGCCGGCGCTCGAGCTGTGGCTGAACCAGCATGTCGACCTGGGCAGGAAGCTCGCCGAGCTGGTCATCAAGCAGGCGCAGACACGCCAGCGCGCCAGCCAGAAGGTCGAGAAGCGCAAGGGCTCCGGCGTGGCGGTGCTGCCCGGCAAGCTGACCGACTGCGAGAGCCGCGACCTGATGCTCAACGAGCTGTTTCTCGTCGAGGGTGACTCGGCCGGCGGCAGCGCGAAGATGGGCCGCAACAAGGAGACGCAGGCCATCCTGCCGCTGCGCGGCAAGGTGCTCAATGCCTGGGAGGTCGAACGCGACCGCCTGTTCGCCAACAACGAGATCCACGACATCGCGGTGGCGATCGGCGTCGACCCGCACGGGCCGGAGGACGAGCCCGACTTCAGCGGCCTGCGCTACGGCAAGGTCTGCATCCTCAGCGATGCCGACGTCGACGGCTCGCACATCCAGGTGCTGCTGCTCACGCTGTTCTTCCGCCACTTCCCCAAGCTGATCGAGCGCGGCCATGTGTACGTGGCCAAGCCGCCGCTGTTCCGCGTCGACGCGCCGGCGCGCGGCAAGAAGCCGGCGGCGAAGATCTACGCGCTCGACGAGGGCGAGATGACGGCGGCGCTCGACAAGCTGCGCAAGGAAGGCGCACGCGAGAACAGCTGGTCGATCAGCCGCTTCAAGGGCCTGGGCGAGATGAACGCCGAGCAGCTGTGGGACACCACGCTGAACCCCGACACGCGCCGGCTGCTGCAGGTCAGCTTCGGCGCGCACGGCTTCGCCGCGACGGTGGACGCGCTCACCAAGCTGATGGGCAAGGGCGAGGCGCAGGCACGGCGTGAGCTGATGGAACTGCGCGGCGACGACGTGGAAGTCGACGTGTGAACCTGCGCCTGCGACCGACGATGCTGTCGGACCTCGACTTCGTCATCTCGGTCGAACAGGACGCGGCGAATCTGCCGTTCATCACACCCTGGGAGCGCACGCAGCACGAAGGCGCGGTGCGTTTCCCCGACTTCCGCCACTTCATCGTCGAAGCCGGGCCGGCCTATGAGCGCGCCGGCTTCGTCATCCTGCAGGGCTGCCGCAACCCGCATCGCTCGGTGGAGCTCAAGCGCATCGTGCTGCAGACCAAGGGCCAGGGCCTGGGCCGCGCCTGCGTGCGGCTGCTGGCGCAGATGGCTTTCCGCGATCTCGGCGCGCACCGATTCTGGCTCGACGTGAAATCGAAGAACGAGCGCGCGCAGGCGCTGTACCGCAGCGAAGGCTTCGTCGAGGAGGGCCGGCTGCGCGAGAGCGTGCGCAGCGGTGACGGCTACGACTCGCTGATCGTCATGTCGCTGCTCGAGCACGAGCATGCGGCGCTGGTCAGGTCACGGGAGCAGGGGGTCGCGTGAGAGGCGCGCTGGCGGGCCTGCTTGTGGCCGCCAGCCTCGGCGGGGTGGCGCGTGCCGACGTGTGGGCCTTCGTCGACGCCGCCGGTGTCATGCACGTGGCGCCGACGCAGCTCGACTCCCGCTACCGTCGTGTGCTCGGCGACGCGCCGGGCGGCAGCGGCGCCGAAGCCGTGCCCGGCAAGTCCGACCGCACCGACGGCCTGCTGCAGTGGCTGGAGATCGCGCCCGAGGTGAAGGCGCTCGGACCGATCCTGCGCGAGGCGGCCAGCGAACACGGTGTCGACGAGGAACTGCTCAAGGCAGTCATCACCGTCGAGTCGGGCTTCAATGCGAAGGCGGTGTCGCCGCGCGGGGCCGTGGGGCTGATGCAGATCATGCCCGTCACGGCCGACCGCTATGCGGGCGCGGTCGAACGTCGGCAGAGCGCGGCCACGCGGCTGCTCGATCCACGCATCAATGTGCACACCGGCGCCCGGGTGCTTGCCGACCTGATCCGCCGCTTCGGCAGCATCGACGTGGCGCTGGCCGCGTGGAACGCCGGCGAGGGCAGGGTGCGCCGCCACGGCAGCAAGCTGCCGCCGATCGAGGAGACACGCGCGCATGTGCAACTGGTACTCGAGCTGTACTGGGCACTGCTGCAGGACAGCCACTCGCGCCGCGCCACCGGGATGCGGATGCAGCCGGCGCGCTGACGAAGATCACAACGACGACCGGAGACAGCCCATGCGCTCGACGATGATGGATGTGCCGCTCTCGCTCAACCACCTGCTGGAGCGCGCGGGGCAGATCTTCGGCGGCGGCGGCATCGTGTCGCGGCTGCCGGACAAGTCGCTGCGCCGGCACTCCTACGCCGAATACCACCGCCGCACGCGCGCGCTGGCCGCGGCGTTGACGAGCCTCGGATTGAAGAAGGGCGAACGTGTCGCCACGCTGTGCTGGAACCACCACGCGCACCTGGAGGCCTACTTCGGCATCCCGGCCGCGGGCGGCGTGATGCACACGCTGAACCTGCGCCTGGCGCCGGCCGAGATCGGCTGGATCGCCGGCGACGCGAAGGACCGCTTCCTGATCGTCGACGACGTGCTGCTGCCGCTGTACCGGCAGTTCGCCGAACTGCACCGCTTCGAGCGCGTGATCGTGTTTCCGTTCTCCGGCGCGCCGGTGCCGGAAGGCTTCGACGACTACGAGACGCTGCTCGCCGAGGCCGACGCCGACGGTTTCGTCTACCCGCCGCACGACGAGAACGACCCGGTGGCGATGTGCTACACGTCGGGCACCACCGGGCGGCCGAAGGGTGTCGTCTACTCGCACCGCTCGACCATCCTGCACACGCTGGTCGGCTGCCTGGCCGACTTCTGGGGCCTCAAGGGCACCGACGTGCTGATGCCGGTCACGCCGATGTTCCACGCCAACAGCTGGGGCATCCCTTACGCGGCGGTGATGATGGGCGTGAAGCTGGTCTTCCCCGGGCCGCACCTGCACCCCGACGACCTGCTCGACCTGATGCAGCTCGAGCCGCCGACGATCTCGCTCGGCGTGCCGACCATCTGGCTCGGCCTGATCCAGGCCTACGAACGCTCGCTCGCCGAGCAGCCGGGCCGCTGGACACTGCCGCAGGGCATGCGCTCGCTGGTCGGCGGCGCGGCGGTGCCGGAGTCGCTGATCCGTGCCTTCGACAAGCACGGCGTCTGGCTGCTGCAGGGGTGGGGCATGACCGAGACCTCGCCGCTGGCGACCGTCTCCTACCCGCGTGCCGAGCTCGGCGCGGTCAGTGCCGACGAACGCTACCGCCGCGCCGCGATGGCCGGCGTGCCGGTGCCGCTGGTCGACGTGCGCATCCGTACTAAGGAGGGTAGCGACGCGCCGCACGACGGCAGCACCATGGGCGAGATCCAGGTGCGTGGCCCCTTCATCACCGGCTCGTACCACGAGGTGCCGGTCAGCGAAGACAAGTTCACGCCCGACGGCTGGCTGCGAACCGGCGACGTGGCGACGATGGATCAACTCGCCTTCGTGCGCATCACCGACCGCACCAAGGACCTGATCAAGTCCGGCGGCGAGTGGATCAGTTCGGTGGACCTGGAGAACGCGCTGATGGCGCATCCGGCGGTGGCCGAGGCGGCGGTGATCGCGATCCCCGATCCGAAGTGGAGCGAGCGGCCGCTGGCCTGCGTCGCCTTCAAGCCGGGGCGCAGCGCCAGCCCCGACGAGTTCGCCGCGCACCTGCAGGCGCATGGCTTCGCGAAGTGGCAACTGCCCGACCGCTACGAGACGATAGCCGCGGTGCCGCGCACCTCGACCGGCAAGTTCTGGAAGCTCAAGCTTCGGGAGCGATTCCCGAAGTGATCAGGACAGGCCGCTGATCCTTCCCTGGCCATCGATGTCGATCAGCTCCGCCGCCGGCACCTTGGGCAGGCCCGGCATGGTCATGATGTCGCCGCAGACCATCACGACGAACTCGGCGCCGGCGGCCAGGCGCACCTCGCGGATGTCGAGCACATGGCCGCTGGGTGCGCCGCGCAGCGCGGCGTTGGTCGAGAAGCTCATCTGCGTCTTGGCGATACACACCGGGAAGTGGCCGTAGCCGTCGGCCTGCAGCCGCTCGATGCGTTCTTTCACTGCTGCCGAGGCGGTGACGCTGGCCGCGCCGTAGACCTTCGTCGCGATCGCCTCGACCTTCTGCCACAGCGGCATCGTGTCTTCATAGACGAAGCGGAAGCGGTTCGGCTTCTCGCAGGCCGCGACCACCTCGCGTGCAAGCGCCTCCGCGCCGGCGCCCCCCTCGGCCCAGTGCTTCGCGACCACCGCCTTGCCACCGAGCGCCTCGACGCGGCTCATCAGCAGCTCGATCTCCGCCGGCGTGTCGTGCGAGCGGTGGTTGATCGCCACCACGCAGGGCAGGCCGTAGACCTCCTGCACGTTGCGAAGGTGGCGCTCCAGGTTGGGCAGGCCGCGTTCCAGCGCGGCCACGTCTTCCTTCGAGACATCGGCCACCGCCATGCCGCCGTGGTACTTGAGCGCGCGTGCCGTGGCCACCAGCACGGCGGCCGAGGGGCGCAGGCCGGTCTTGCGGCACTTGATGTCGATGAACTTCTCGGCCCCCAGGTCGGCGCCGAAGCCGGCTTCGGTCACCACGTAGTCACCAAGCTTGAGCGCGGCGCGCGTGGCGATCGCGGTGTTGCAGCCGTGGGCGATGTTGGCGAACGGGCCGCCATGCACGAAGGCCGGGTTGTTCTCCAGCGTCTGCACGAGGTTGGGCGAGATGGCGTCCTTCAGCAGCGCGGCCATCGCACCCTGTGCCTTGAGCTGCGCGCAGGTGATCGGGCGGCGCTCGGCGGTCTCGCCAACGACGATGCGCGCCAAGCGCTCCTTCAGATCCGACAGACTCGTGGCCAGGCACAGGATGGCCATGATCTCCGAGGCGACGACGATGTCGAAGCCACTCTCGCGCGGCATGCCGTTGCCGGGGCCGCCCAGGCCGATGACGTTGTCGCGCAGCGCGCGGTCGTTCATGTCCATCACCCGCTTCCAGCTGATGCGGCGCAGGTCGAAGCCCAGCGCATTGCCGTGGTGGATGTGGTTGTCGATCATTGCCGACAGCAGGTTGTGCGCCAGCGCGATGGCGGCGAAGTCGCCGGTGAAGTGCAGGTTGATCTGCTCCATCGGCACCACCTGCGCGTAGCCGCCGCCGGCGGCGCCGCCCTTCATGCCGAACACCGGCCCGAGCGAAGGCTCGCGCAGGCAGACGACGGCCCGCTTGCCGATGCGGTTGAGCGCATCGCCCAGGCCCACGGTGGTGGTGGTCTTGCCTTCGCCGGCCGGCGTCGGCGAGATCGCGGTCACCAGCACCAGCTTGCCGTCGGGGCGGTCGGCCAGGGTGTCCAGCCAGGGCTGGGCGACCTTGCCGATGTGGCGGCCGCGCGGGTCGAGCGCCTCCTCGGGAACACCCAGCGCCTCGCGAATGGCGTGGATGGGCTTCAGACGCGCGGCCTGCGCGATCTCGATGTCGGACAGCATGGGTCTCCCTGCGGGTACGGCTTGGCGCGCATGGTAGCGAAGCGCCGTGCGCCGCCGTCTCAGGGCTGACCCCGCGTTTGGGCGAGAATGCCGCCCTCCATGAATGACCTCTTCGATCCCCCGCCGCCGGCCGAGGGTGACGCCATCGCGCTGTCGCTCTACGCCGAGCAGGCCTATCTCGAGTACGCCCTGAGCGTCGTCAAGGGCCGCGCGCTGCCCGACGTCTGCGACGGCCAGAAGCCGGTGCAGCGCCGCATCCTCTACGCGATGGAGCGCATGGGCCTGGCCTTCACGACGGCCGCGGGGCCGAAGGCCGTGAAGAGCGCGCGTGTGGTCGGTGATGTGCTTGGCCGCTTCCACCCGCACGGCGACCAGGCCGCCTACGACGCCCTGGTGCGCATGGCGCAGGACTTCAGCCAGCGCTACCCGCTGATCGACGGCCAGGGCAACTTCGGCAGCCGCGACGGCGACGGCGCCGCGGCGATGCGCTACACCGAGGCGCGGCTGGCGCCGATCTCGCGCCTGCTGCTCGACGAGATCGACGAAGGCACGGTCGACTTCATCCCCAACTACGACGGCTCGACGCAGGAGCCGCGGCTGCTGCCGGCGCGGCTGCCCTTCGTGCTGCTCAACGGCGCCAGCGGCATCGCCGTCGGCCTGGCCACCGAGGTGCCTAGCCACAACCTGCGCGAGGTGGCGGCCGCCGCGGTGGCGCTGCTGAAGGACGACAAGCTGTCCGACGACGCGCTCGCCGCGCTGATCCCCGGGCCGGACTTCCCCGGCGGCGGCCAGATCATCAGCAGCGCCGACGACATCCGCGCCGCCTACGCCAGCGGCCGCGGCAGCCTGAAGCTGCGCGCGCGCTGGAAGATCGAGGACCTGGCGCGCGGCCAGTGGCAGCTCGTCGTCACCGAACTGCCGCCGGGCGCCAGCTCGCAGAAGGTGCTCGAGGAAATCGAGGAGCTGACCAACCCCAAGGTCAAGGCCGGCAAGAAGACGCTGTCGACCGAGCAGACGCAGATCAAGACCACCGTGCTGGCCGTGCTCGACGCGGTGCGCGACGAGTCGAGCAAGGACGCGCCGGTGCGGCTGGTGTTCGAGCCGAAGACGCGCACCGTCGAGCAGCAGGAGCTGATCAACGTGCTGCTGGCGCACACCAGCCTGGAGAGCTCGTCGCCGATCAACCTGACGATGATCGGCGCCGACGGCCGGCCGACGCAGAAGAGCCTGCGCCAGATGCTCGTCGAGTGGCTGGCCTTCCGCCAGGCCACGGTGCAGCGGCGCACGCAGCACCGGCTGAGCAAGGTGCTGGACCGCATCCACATCCTCGAAGGCCGGCAGCTGGTGCTGCTGAACATCGACGAGGTGATCCGCATCATCCGCAACGCCGACGAGCCCAAGCCGGCGCTGATGGAGCGCTTCCGCCTCAGCGAGCGCCAGGCCGAGGACATCCTCGACATCCGGCTGCGCCAGCTGGCGCGGCTCGAAGCGATCAAGATCGAGCAGGAGCTGAAGGAACTGCGCACCGAGCAGGGCAAGCTGGAGGACATCCTCAACAGCCCGGCCAGCCTGAAGCGCACGGTGATCAAGGAGATCGAGGCCGACGCGAAGCAGCACGGCGACGATCGCCGCACGCTGATCCAGGAAGAGCGCCGTGCGGTCGCCGAAGTCAGGGTGATCGACGAGCCGGTGACCGTGGTGGTCAGCCTGAAGGGCTGGGTGCGTGCACTCAAGGGCCACGAGATCGACCCGGCGACGCTCGCCTTCAAGGCCGGCGATTCACTCTACGGCGCCTTCCCGTGCCGCACGGTCGACCCATTGATCGTGGTCGGCAGCAACGGCCGTGTCTATTCGACGGCGGTGGCCGGCCTGCCCGGCGGGCGTGGCGACGGCCAGCCGATCACCACGCTGATCGAGCTGGAGAGCGGCACGCAGCCGGCGCACTACATCGCCGGCGCGGGCACGCAGACGCTGCTGCTGGCCGGCACCGGCGGCTTCGGCCTGATGGCCCGGCTGTCGGATCTGGTGGCGAAGCAGAAGGGCGGCAAGAGTTTCATGAGCCTGGAGGCGGACGAGAAGCCGCTGCCGCCGGCGATCGCCGACGGGGCGACGCAGGTGGCCTGCCTGTCGCTGTCGGGCCGGCTGCTGACCTTCGGCATCGACGAACTGAAGCTGCAGCCCAATGGCGGGCGCGGGCTGACGCTGATCGACCTCGATGCGAAGGATGCGCTGGTCAGCGTCGCGGCCTTCACGCAGTCGCTGCTGGTCAGCGGTATTGCGCTGCGGGGCGGCAAGCCGCGCGAGGAGATCCTCAAGGGCGCGGCCTTGGCTGTCTATGCCGGCAAGCGGGCGCGCAAGGGCAAGGCGGTCGAGGGGCTGAAGGCGCAGCGGGTGGTGCCGGGGGGCTGATCGGCACTGCGCCAGAGCCGCTCAGCGCAGGCGCAGCGCCCAGACGGCCGCCACCACGAGCACCACGTACAGCCCCAGGCTCCAGAACTCGTAGGGTAGATGCAGCAGGTCGACCGCCGCGTCGGCGCAACTCGCACGCACCTCGAACACCGGCGGCAGCAGCTTGTCCAGGCCGATGCCGCTGACGATCTTGTCGGCCAGCGTGAGGTTGCACGAGCTCGACTTGGCGGCGACGAAGTGCTGGTACAACGCCGCGGCGATGCCGGCCAGCGCGGACAGCACCGCGAGGCCGACGAAGGCGATGCGGCCGGGCAGGAAGGCACCGAGCAGCAGCAGCAGGGCGATCAGCACGAAGATCACCCGCTGCAGGATGCACCAGGGGCAGGGCTGCATCTCGAACACATGCTGGCTGACCAGCGCGGCGCCGACGGCCGCGATGCACAGCAGCGCCAGCGCGACCAGGACGCTTCGCGACGTGAGCTTCATCGCGCTCAGGCGACCTGCGCGATCAGTTCGATCTCGACGCAGGCACCCAGCGGGATCTGTGCCACGCCGAAGGCGCTGCGCGCATGCGCGCCCTTCTCGCCGAAGACCTGGCCGAGCAGTTCGGAACAGCCGTTGGTGACCAGGTGCTGCTCGGTGAAGCTGCCGGTGCTGTTGACCAGGCTCATCACCTTGACGATGCGCTCGACCTTGTTCAGGTCACCGACCGCGGCGTGCAGCGTGCCCATCAGGTCGATGGCGATGGCGCGTGCGGCCTGCGCGCCGGTGGCGGTGTCCATGGTCGCGCCGAGCTGGCCGACCCAGGGCTTGCCGTCGCGCTTGGCGATGTGGCCGGAGATGAAGATCAGGTTGCCGGTGCGCACGAAGGGCACGTAGGCGGCGGCGGGCACCGCCACCGGCGGCAGCGTGATGCCGAGTTCGGCGAGGCGGTCGTAGACGTTGGCGTTCGACATGATGGGGCGTGTGGCGAGGGAAGAGGGCGCGAATCCTACACTGCGCCCATGGGAGGAGGATTACCGGCCAGCGCTGCCGGCTGGCTCGCGGTGTTGCTCGCCGCGCCGGCGGGCGTGGCCTTGCAGTTGCAGCAGCGCGCGTTGTGGGGCGATTCGCAGTACCTCAGCCTGGCCGCGCTCGGCGTTCTGCTCGCGATGGCTGGCTGGCGGTGGCGGCGAGGCTTCGTGATGGTATTGCTCGGCCTGGCGCTGCTCGGCTTCGGCAGCACCGGCTGGCGGGCCTCGCAGCGGCTGGCCGAAGCGCTGCCCGCCGAGGCGGAAGGCCGCGACGTGCGCCTCGTCGGCATCGTGGCCAGCCTGCCGCAGGCCGGGCCGAACGGGCTGCGCTTCCGCTTCGAGGTCGAGCAGGCCACGCTGGCCGGCGAGCCGGTGGCCGTGCCACGACTGATCTCGCTGGGCTGGTACAGCGGCTTCCACGAGGACGCGACGCTCTCGCAGCCGCAGCGCGAACTGCGTGCCGGCCAGCGCTGGACCTTCAACGTGCGGTTGCGCCAGCCGCACGGCACCCTCAACCCGCACGGCTTCGACCTCGAGCTGATGCTGTTCGAGCAGGGCGTGCGTGCCACCGGCTATGTGCGCGACGCACCGCCGCAGCTGGTGGAGGAGGGTGCGGCCTATCCCGTCGAGCGGCTGCGCCAGCGTTTGCGCGACGCGATCGCCGCGCGCGTGGCCGATCCGCGCGCCGCCGGCGTGATCGCCGCGCTGTCGGTGGGTGACCAGTCGGCCATCGGCCGCGAGGACTGGGAGTTGTTCCGCATCACCGGCCTGTCGCACCTCATGGCGATCAGCGGCGTCCACATCACCATGCTGGCCTGGCTCGCCGCGGCCGCCATCGGCTGGCTGTGGCGGCGCTCGCCGGCCGCGATGCACCGCCTGCCGGCGCCGCAGGCGGCCCGCTGGGGCGGGCTGCTCGTTGCGCTGGGCTACGCCGTTGTCGCCGGCTGGGCGGTGCCGGCGCAGCGCACGGTGTGGATGCTGGCCACGGTGGTGGTGCTGCGCAGCGTCGGGTTGCGCTGGCCCTGGCCGCTGGTGCTGGGGCTGGCGGCGCTGGTCGTCACGGTGGTCGACCCGTGGGCGCTGCTGCAGCCGGGCTTCTGGCTGTCGTTCGCGGCGGTGGGATTGCTGACGGCCTCGGAACCCGTGCACGACACCGAACGAGCCGCGCGCACGCAGGACGGTTCGCGTCTGCAGCGCCTGGCCGCGGCGGCACGCGGCGGCTTGCGCACGCAACTGGTCGCGACCCTGGGCCTGGCCCCGCTGACGCTGGTCTTCTTCCAGCAGGTCTCGCTGGTCGGCTTCGTCGCCAACCTCGTCGCCATCCCGCTGATCACGCTGGCGGTGACGCCGCTGGCGCTGCTCGGCGCCATCGCCCCGGCGCTGTGGACGCTGGCCGCGGGGTTGCTGCAGCCGCTGGTGTGGCTGCTCGAAGTGCTGAGCGCCGTGCCGCTGGCGGTGTGGCAGGTGCCCGTGGCGCCGGCCTGGGCGCAGGCGGCCGCGCTGCTCGGCGGCGCGCTGCTGGTGATGCCGTTGCCGTGGCGGCTGCGGCTGCTCGTCGTGCCGCTGATCCTGCCGTTCCTGACGATGCTGCCGCAGCGGCCCGCCGTGGGCCACTACGAACTGCTGGCGCTCGACGTCGGGCAAGGCACGGCGGTGCTGGTGCGCACGCGCCATCACCTGCTGGTCTACGACGCCGGCCCGCAGTACGCCCGCGACAGCGATGCCGGGCAGCGGGTGCTGCTGCCGCTGCTGCGCGCCCGCGGCGAGCGGCGCATCGACCGGCTGGTGCTGAGCCACCGCGACCTCGACCACGTCGGCGGCGCGAAGGCGCTGCTGGCGGCGCTGCCGGTGGACGAGGTGTCCAGTTCGCTGGCTGACGGCCATCCCTTGCTCGGGCTGGCCGCGCGCCACACCCCCTGCGCCACCGGCCAGACCTGGGTCTGGGACGGCGTGCGCTTCGAGT